>JAHRXB010000087.1 GCA_019104905.1 Bdellovibrio sp. | reverse complement strand
ATTTGGGAGGTATGATGAGAAAAAAAAGTTTTAGCCTGAAAGCGAAGATGCTGCTTCTATGTGGATTCTTAAGTGCAATCACAGTGGCTGTCGGTGTCACCGCCTATACCTCCTTTCAGAAAGTTACCAGCAATTATGATGGAGTCGTCGAAATCTCCGTTCCAAAAATGAAGTTGAGTTACGAAATGATGCTCAACTATCGCCGGGTGCGCATCACACTAAGAACTCTGGGTATTGAGGGGCTCTCTCCTGTGGATGCGGAAGAGGCCTTAAAAGGTGCGACCGAAGCGGTTGCTGACTATGAAAAGTACAACGAACAATATGTGAAATACGGTTTTGTACCAGGTCAAAAAGAGCTTTATGATCGTGTAAATACGGCGTGGACGAGCTTTAAACAGTTGGGATCTGAGGTTGAAAAACTTTATCATTCCGGCCGGCCCGAAGATAAAGCCAAAATGCACCAGATCTTCTTGAAAGACTGCCCCGAAAAGGCCCGGGTCTATACAGAGGCTGTCGTCGCACTCATTACTTTCCATCAAAAGGTTTTGGATTCTAGAACTGCAGATGCGAAGGCCGCAGCGGCCTCAGGGAACAATATTATTGTGCTCATCATTTTAGCGGGTCTTATCGCCGGTTTGAGTATTGGATATATTCTTGCGACCAAAATCACCAAGATCATCTCGACCGTGTCCAAAGATTTGGCGCAAGGTGCTGACCAGGTGTCTCAGGCGGCAAATCAAATTTCAGAATCGTCTCAAGGTCTTTCTCAATCTTCGACAGAACAGGCTTCGTCGCTGGAAGAAACCGTCGCAACGATGGAAGAGCTGACTTCGATGGTGCGCCTAAATACGGACAATGCAAAGCAAGCGGCAAGCTTGGCCTCATCAACAAGAGACATCGCGGTGAAGGGCGAACAAGAGATCAAAACATTGATTGGATCTATTCAAAGCATTTCCGCAGACTCCAAGAAGATCGAAGAGATTACAACCGTCATTGATGATATCGCCTTTCAAACAAATTTACTGGCTCTGAACGCCGCAGTGGAAGCTGCTCGGGCAGGAGAACAAGGAAAAGGATTTGCCGTTGTGGCGGAGGCCGTTCGTAGCTTGGCGCAAAGAAGTTCCTTGGCGGCCAAGGATATCGCCGAGTTGATTCAAAACAGTGTGCAAAAAATCGAAGTGGGCAGTCGGCAGGCCGTACAAGGTGGTCAGGTTTTGACTGAGATCGTGAGTTCCGTCAAAAAGGTGGCGGATCTGAATAATGAAATTTCAAATGCCAGCGAAGAACAAAGCAATGGTATCACGCAAATTGGTAAAGCCATGAATCAACTGGATCAAGTCACTCAGACCAATGCGGCAGCTTCAGAGGAGGCGGCGGCGGCGGCAGAAGAGTTGTCAGCCCAATCTGAGAACTTAAAGGCTGGGGTGAGATCCTTGGAGCACGTGATTCATGGAGGTGTTGAGACGCAGGGACCAACACCCACGAAGTTCGTGCCTGTTGCTGAAAAGAAGGCCGCTCCGGCGCAAAGCCCTCAAGTTGTGAACTTCAGCAAACCGGTGAAGTCAGTGGTGGCGAAGGCTCCTAGCAAAAAAAGCGAAGCTTCCACAGTGATTCCATTTGATGACGACGGTGATTCTTTCAGAAAAGTGGGCACGACAGACGGATTTTAATCCAAGCAAAAGGATTTAATCCTTATTCGGAAAGCTTATCAAAGGCGTGTTGAGGTGCTTCGGCTCCCTCAACATGACTCTGCTCTGCAGAGCGAGCGACCTTTCCCGTAATGCCAACCCATTCTGGAAAGAAGAAAGCTAAAATCGCATAGGCCAAAAAGCTCATAATAGAAATGACGACCGCGCCACCGATGATCCATACTTCCGTACCCATAGAATCTCCTTACGCTCTTAAATTATACCAAAAATCCTTGTGAATCCACGGATCGAGTATGTGTAGCATAGCACAAGAGTCTCTTTTTTTGAAAAGAGAAGTGGCTAGGTTTAAAGCTTATTTCATAAATTTGATTTGAAACTTCTTGCCCTTGATTCCACGAGCGCGCAATCGTTCCAAAGCGGTGGACGCTTGAGCTGAGGAAATGGCGACATAAGAGAAATTATCATGAATTTCAATTTTACCCACGTCCGCAGAACTCAATCCTCCGGATTCACCCGTGAGGGCCCCCAGAATATCACCCGGTCGCAATTTATCTTTACGTCCTCCCGAAATCGAGAGGGTTTGCATGCGGGTTTCGCGGAAGCTTTTGCCAAGGCCGTGTTGATTTTTAAAACCCAAGGCCTGCTTTAAGAACTTCGATTTTGCAAGATTCTCCAGCTCAAGGATTTTTAAAGAATCTCGCGGGGACGCCAAGGTCACAGCGACGCCGGTTCGTCCAGCGCGCCCCGTGCGCCCAATTCGATGAACATATGTTTCCGCCTGAGTGGGAAGATCGAAGTTAATCACAAGTTCAAGGTGCTCAATATCCAGGCCGCGGGCCGCCACATCTGTGGCAACAAGAATGCGACAACTTCCATTGCGGAACATTGTGAGGACGCGTTCACGCTCGCGTTGTTCAAGATCACCATGAAGGCCGTAACAACTCACTCCTTGGTTTGCGATCATCC
>JAHRXB010000058.1 GCA_019104905.1 Bdellovibrio sp. | reverse complement strand
AAAGAAAGATAGCAGATGAAACAAAGAAGCAGCATATAACTTTGACTAAATCCAAGAAAAGCCAAAGACGCCGCGGTCATGCCAATAAAACACACCGCCTTCAGGGAAAAGTCAGAGGAAAAAAACCAAAATACCGAGGGGACATGATAAAAACGTTCCCCTTTCATTTCCTTGTCTAAAAGATTGAGGAGATGATCAATAGAAAGAATACCCTGGTGACCAAAGAGTCCCAAGAGTTGGGGCATTAACGAAAGAAAGGCGATAAAGTACGAAAGACTTAGTGCCTTAGAAAGAATCCAGCTTGCGGTATTAAAATCTGTCAGCACCATAAATCCTTAGGTCAGAATCTAAGCTTCGCCAAGTTCGACCCAGGTCACACCATCACCGCCACCCTCAGGCGAACCGGCCTTCCATTTTTTGACATAGATGGATCGTGATAAATAGGTGCGCACGGCTTTCTTTAAAGCCTCAGTGCCATGTCCATGAATGATCTTCATGCGATCTTCCCGGGACTGAGCCGCTTTGTCCAAGGCGAGCTCTAATTCCGAGAGGGCGTCTTCCACGGTTTTTCCACGCAAGTCCAAGGTGCGATCATCGTCGGCCAAAGCCACACTGATCGAAGACCCTTGGCGAACCAGTTGGGAAGTTGGATTTTGTGGTTTCCCAGGGGGCTTTAAATCCTGCCAGTTGAGTTGCAGTCTCACGGAGCCCGAAAGAATCAATACATCACCTTTGGAATTCGGCGTGCTTTGAATGATGCCGTCCTGATTGAGAGTCGGCACAAAGACCTTCGAGCCGGGAGGAAACTTCTTTCCGAACTCTTCGGCGTTCTCAGGAGCCCCGGGTTGAGTAATGGGCTTGGCTTTCACGATCTCAGGAAGTTTGTATTTAATTTCTTGTAAAGCCGTGTGACGTTTGAAAGTTTCTGTGACCTTCGCCTGGGCAATCGCCTCTTCGACTTTTCGTTCGGCTTTTTTCAGAGTGCGCTGCAGCCACTCGTCTTTGTCTTTATTGAATTGCTCTAACAGACCTTCGTATTTCTTTTTAGTTTCAAGGGCCTTTTTGGTTTCTTTTTTCAGATGCTCTTGAAGAATGGAAATATCGCTTTTAAGTTGTTCAATTTGCTCTAAACCCTCTAAGCGGGCGCGTGTTGCCGGGGCTAGAACGTCCATCGCACGTTGGACGATGGCAGGAGAAACTCCCACGCGTTTGGCGGTTTGAATAGCCAAAGAATCTCCGGGAATGCCGGCGATAAACTGGTATGTGGGGCGCCCTGTTTTTGGATCATACTCAAGGCTGCCATTGAGGACACGACTTTCTTCATCCCATCCTGCTTTCAGGGGGCCTAAGTGCGATGTGATGACGGCAAAAACATCATTTGTTGAAAATGTTTCGATAAAACTTCGCCCCAGGGCACTGCCTTCTTCGGGGTCTGTCGAACCGCAGATTTCATCGATCAAAATCAAATTTTGGCGACCCTTCATTTCTGCGGCTTTGCTGAGAATCTTTAAGTGAGCGGCGAAGGTGCTGAGCTCTTCATCGACACTTTGGGCGTCGCCGATACCGATAAGAACATCTTTAAAGAATGGAATTCGGGAAGTTTCACTGGCACAAATAGGAAGTCCACAGCGAGCCATTTGCGCGGCAAGGCCAATGGATTTTAGAAGAACTGTTTTTCCTCCGGCGTTCGGTCCGCTCAGCAATAACACACTCTTTTGGCCTTCAAGTAAGACCGAGTTAGAAACAACCTTTTTTCCTGAAAGCTGCAAAAGGGGATGGCGGACTTCGATGAGTTCCAAGCTGTCCTGGGAAAACTCGATGGGATGTGCATTCACTAGGTTTGCAAACTGCGCTTGTGAAAAACGCACGTCCGCTTCTTCTAAAAGAGTTCGGGAGACCTCAATTTCGGGAGCTTTTGAAGAAAGATAACTGGAAAGCTCCGTTAACAGCCTTTCGATTTCGTCTTCAATTTCCACTTCGATCTGGCGAAGGCGGTTGTTGGCAGGAATCACTTTTTCCGGTTCAATGAAAACCGTTTGTTTGGTCTGAGAAGAACCGTGAATCACTCCCGGAAGGTGATGTTGCATCCCACTTCGCACGGGCAAGACCCAACGTCCATCACGAGTTGTGACGTATTTGTCTTGAAGAACATTTTCCATCTGGTGATCTTTCACCAGGCGATCCAATGTTCCTTGAACTTCGCGGGCCAGTCGTTCTTTTTCACGATACAAGCGAAACAGAGTCTCACTGGCATCGGCGCGAATTTCTCCGTTGGGAGTCAAGATCTGATCAATCGCTGACACGGGTTCTTCGGCGTTCATCAGGCGGGAAGAAATTTTTTGCGCCCATTTGTTTTCGACCGAGTGCAGAGCCTCTTTCAAGGCCAAAGCCTCAAGACAAAAACCGCGAACGTCTTTCATCTCCAAGGTTTTCAAAACGGCATTTTTTTTAAGACGGGTGATCCATGTGGAATACAGATCCAGGCTTTGCATGTAAGGGCGGACGCCTTGATTAAGGACTTCCGTGGCTTGGGCGATCTCTTCAAAACCGAGATACGCCTCTTCGGCGGTTTTCAAAGGGCGCGTGGCCATGATCGCTTCACGACCCGCTTCGCTGGTTGCGTGAGAACGAATCTTTTCTAAAATTTCGATCCAATCAAGAACGACGAGATCTTGCATGAAGGGCTCCTGTAGTAATCAATGCAGCCAGAGCAATAAGAATGAGAACCCAGTCCCAATGCCCCCATTGAACGTAAAAAGTAGTTGGTGCATCTTTGCGATACTTTATCACAAATTGTCCGCTCCATTCTTGCTGAAGCGGTGATTTTTGTAGAACGTCACCATTTGCCAGAACGGCCGTGCTAATTCCCGTATTGGTAGAGCGCACTAAGGGGCGACGCACTTCGATGGCGCGTGCCAGAGTCATGTATAAATGCTGTTGCGGCTCCGAGGGGTGTCCAAACCAAGAATCGTTAGTGGCATTCACCAGAATGTCCGTGCCTTTTTCTGCCAAACCACGAGTGAACTCGGGATAAAGACCTTCATAGCAGATTTGTCCTCCCCAATGAATGGTTTCACCTTGATATCCCCAGGCCATGACTTGAGGGCCTTTGCCGCGTCCAAAGTTGGAAACAAAGGGAAGAAGCTTCAGTAAAAACGGAAAACGCTCGCTGAGGGGAAGGTATTCTCCGAAAGCCAAAAGGTGAGTTTTACGATAAGGGCTGTCCAGATTGTTTCCTTGGGCGTCGACCAGGAAAAGAGCATTGTAGGTCGATTGATCCAACTTTTCATCGGTTTTTGGATCTTTGGAATAAGCGCCGGTGATCAAGGGTTTCCCCAGAGGTGCAAGTCCTTGAGTCAACATTTGCGTGTGCTTGCGTCCTAGGAGGTGCTGATCCAGATAGTCGGGGAAGGCGGTTTCAGGCCATATCAGAATATCGGTTTGCGGAAACTTCAGTAACGCCTCTTGAGAAAGTGTGAGGAATTTTTTGGTAATGACCTCTTGGTATCCGCGTCCCTGCTCGGCATAGACTTTTTCAAGGTTGCCGATATTGGCTTGAACGATGGTCGCGCGAATTTCTCGGTCAAAATGGTTCCACCCCAGTCCGTGCCAGTAACCAATGCCCACCAAAGCGGCAAAGGTCAAAGACAGGAAACTTAAGTGAGTCAGGGCTCTTTTGACATAACTTTGTTTTAGCCAAATGTATCCCATCCAGGCGTTAAATAGCAGAATGGTTGTCGAGAGTCCGAAAAAGCCGACCAGATCCGCCAGGTGGTAGGTGGGAATTTTCGCCCAAAAGAACGTATACCCCAGGTTCCAGTCAAAAATGACGGGCCAAATTCTTTCCAGAAGTGATTGAAGGAGGGCGATAATGAAAAGAGTTTTTCCTCCGCTCAGCGAGAAACGCAGGCGCAGCCAGGTTCCTAGGGCGACTGCGACCGGAATATAGAGATGCATGAGCGCACAAAAAAGCAGCAATGCGAGGACCGATAAAGACCATGGCATTTGACCGAACTCGTGAGCGGTGTAGGCAATCCAGTGAAAGCCAATCAGGGTCAGAAAAAACTGAGTCACCCAACCGGCCCAGAAAGAGTCCTTCACCGAGCGACTGTCCTCGGTGGCGTAAAGCCAAAGTGGGGTGTAGCAAAAAATCAGGGCCCAGGGCGGAAAGGGGATGTAGCTTGTGCCGACGAGAATTCCTGAGAGAATCGCCCAACGAAATTCGTAGGCTTTATGCTTGAAAAATTGAAACCATTTCTTCATCATGGTATTAGTAACACAAAGAGTGAGTGAGTCCAGAGTGAAATTGACGGAGAAATTGAAAATTCGATGCCCCTCATGCACAAAGCTGTATGAAGTGGAGAGTGAAGATATTCACTCTGAAACCCCGTTGTTTCAGTGTATTTCCTGCGACAGTCGATTCAGTTTTGAGTATCCTCCGGTAGATCCTCAAAATGTGCTGTGTTTTGTGGTTCCGGTGGTGCCGACAGCACCAGCACCTATGGAAGAAATGAGTGTCGCTCAGCATCAAGAAGTACACCCTGACCCTGGCGCTCACGAGATGAAGTCCTGTCCGAAGTGTGGGGCTTTGAATGGACGACGCTCTAAGGAGTGTTATTCCTGCCACGTTCTTTTTGAAAAGTTAGAAGGGCTTCCTAAGGATCCCAGTCTGAAGGCGCAACCAAGTTTGGTGCGCAAATGGAAGAATCTGGTTGAGAACTTTGAAAATGAAGAACTTCACGATGAGTTCATCCGGGCTTGTCATCAGTTGGATGCTCTGCGCTTTGCAACCTTGAAGTATGAGGAGCTGAAAGCCGCTCAAGGTGGCGACCCTCAGTGCGATCAAATGATCGCGCGAATCAACAGTCTGATGATGGTGGGGCTGTCGCAGAAGCCGGTGGCGGGCAAACCTCCAGAGACACCAGCCCGGCCCAAATGGCAGAAGTATCTTTATTGGGGCCCCTTTGCGCTGAGCGCGCTGTTGATCCTTTTAGGGATTGTTAACTTAGGTCATCGCAATCTGATCGGGACTGGGGTTGCTTTGGCCTTTATGTCCGCCGGGTTGATCGTGATGATTCGCGGGAAGATTTCTCTTTCTGATTTTGTTGATTAGACGCCTGCCCAGTAGTCCAGCCTTC
>JAHRXB010000036.1 GCA_019104905.1 Bdellovibrio sp. | reverse complement strand
TGGACGAACCGATGGGTACCCATCAAAGAGTACATCGCCCCTCCCAAGAAAGCGACCTCGCTTTGGTGGGTGCTCATCAAGGAATGATGAAAGGTAACGACACTATGTCTGCTTCTTCAAAAGACGAAATGAAGGCTCAGGACCTACAGGACAAAACAGTCAAGGCAAACAAGGATGAGCCCATTTTGACCGCCGCCAACAAGCTTCTCAACGAACTCAAGAAAGCTTACACGCAGATTCTTCAAGAAAAGGAAGAGCAGATCTTTCAACTGAAAGACGAGGTTTCTGACTTGAAGACTCTGGTTCGCGTGCTTGAATCTGAGAACGACCGCCTTAAAGGCTTTAAGCAATAAATTTTAAACGACTATCACTTCGCCGTTATTTTCTGGCTTATTAAGAAGCTTGAGAATCTTGTTTAAAAAAATAAACGAGTAATTTCCGGTGTCATTGGTGGCCGATTCCGAGAGTTTTTGTTTCACCTCTCTAATATCGACCCGCTTTTCGCCCATGCGAACCTGACAGCGCATATCCAAATCCCAGCAAAGTCTTACCAACATTCCGGCTTCATTGAGTTTATCGGAGCGTACATGGTGGGGAAAACCCTTTTGATCCATACGTTCATGGCTTTGGATGATGATCTCTTTGATGTCTTCGCTGAGGGGTAGTTTTCTTGAAAGACATTGATTTAAGCTGTAGATGGGGTGCTTCTGATATTCCATCTTTTCTTCAGCGTTGAGGTCATTCAATCGATTTTGACGAACCTTCTCGGTCGTTGAAGGACTGAGATCCAAAAAGCCAACATCCGCAAGCAGGGCTCCGATCATCACTTCTTTTGGATTTCCCATTCGTGCTTGAGAGCTTAAGATGCCCGCATAGGCGGCAATCGCCGGCGCGCGCTCCACGGATCCGAAATCTCCAATCGCTGAATTGCTGATCACGCTCCAAGGATCTGGAAGATCCGCCATGGAATCCAGCAAGTCAGCGGCAAAACCTTCGCAGATCTCAAACAGCTCGCGCCCTTGAGCAAATGAAGCCGCCGAGCTTTGATCCGTGATCAAAAGGATCAGGTTTAAGAAAGACTGATTTAATTGCAAGAATCGAAGACGACACTTGCGTAAGTGACTTTCAGCTCCCTCCGTTGAATGAAGGTTTGTGTACTGAACCCACGCGGGCAGGTCACTTCTTTGAAGGTAGAGGTCGCCGACGTCGGCATATTTTTCCAGAAAGTCTTTTCCAACTTTGTATCCTGGCTTTGCGATTTTTAAAAAGCGTTTGTTGACAGAGAGAAGATGAAAGATGGGAAACGAAACCCCTGTTCCTTGAACCAGATCCAAGGCTTTAATGGGAAAATATGTTGAGCGAATGACCTGAGAAAGAATGAACTCGGGTTTGCTGGAAGAAAAATACTCGTTCTCCATAATCACTAAGGACGCCCCGGAGGTCTTCACAATTCGCGCATCCTCGGGAGACAGCTTAGAGCTGACGACCGTGAGAATATAACTTTCGGGAGCCGCTTGTTTGGCCACTTGGACTTGACCAGCCACTTCGTTGGGCTTGGTCAACTCACTGCAATCCAGAACAACACAGCTAATGCCTTTGTAGTCGCCTGAATTTGAAAAAAAATCTTCGTCGTTATTAAAAAGACGAAATTCAAAATCAAAAAAACGCGCTACAAGTTCAGCCCGACGGCGAAATCTTTCGTTATTAGAAATGACCCCAAGATCAAGAACGCGCATTATTGAACCCCACTCATCTATCGTAGCGTTAGTGAAGGTGGGAAAAGAAGGCCAGGAAGGAAAATTGGGCCGAGGCTGGAGAGATTTAATATTTCTAAACGAAGTAGAGTGGATCCTTAGCGGACAAATAAACAAAACGAGTTTTGGATCCCATGTGTTTTTTTGAGTTTTCTCGGATTTGAAAAAGAAGAAGGACTGATTGCTCAGTCCTTCTTCTTCATCGTTTCGGGAGGGGCGATGGGCTTGAACTACTCGTAATTAAGCAGCCAAGCTCTTTGATTTTTTTGGATCTTTCTTAAGTGTTGGCTTTTTCTCTTGAGCTTTGGCGCTCTTATCGAAAGCCACCGCAAATACTTCATCAAGATTTTCAGCCAAGATGAAATTGATTTTGTCTTTAAAAATCTTTGGAATATCAGCAAGATCCTTTTGGCAAGCCAGCGGGATGATGATGTTTGTAATTCCAAGATTCAAAGCGGCTAAACATTTTTCACGAATTCCACCGACCGGAAGAACGCGACCCTGTAGGGTCACCTCACCTGTCATCGCAATATCGTGACGAACAGGGGTTCCCGTCATCAAACTCACAAGAGCTGTTGTGAGAGTGATACCAGCAGAAGGTCCATCTTTAGGAATCGCTCCCGCAGGCAAGTGAACGTGAACATCGTATTTCTCAAAGAAGTCTTCGGGGATGCCAAGCTCTTCTTGATGAGCGCGAGCATAAGACATCGCTGCGTGAGCAGACTCTTTCATGACGTCGCCAAGTTGGCCGGTCAAAGCAAGATGTCCTTTTCCCTTCATTTTCAAAGCTTCGATAGTAAGAACCTCACCACCGGCCTGTGTCCACGCAAGACCTTGAACCACTCCCACCTGAGAGTCAGCGATCTTGTCATCGCGTTGGAATCTTGGAGGGCCTAAAAGCTCGGGAACAGTTGTTGCGTTGATTTCCACAAATTGGGCTTCATCCATAACAACCATTTTAGCTACTTTACGGCACACAGAACCCACTTCACGCTCTAGGTTACGAAGACCTGCTTCGCGAGTGTAGCCCGCGATCAAGTACTTGATACCTTCATCAGTAAATCGGATGTTGGCGTCAGTGATGCCATTGGCTTCCATTTGTCTTCTGATCAAATGCTTTTTAGTGATCAAAAGTTTGTCATTCTCTGTGTAGCCAGGAATGTTCAGAATTTCCATACGATCGCGCAATGCGGGTGGAATATTTTCCAACACGTTGGCAGTGGCGATGAACAACACATTTGAAAGATCGAAATCGACATTCAAATAGTTGTCACGGAAAGTTGAGTTTTGTTCTGGATCCAACACTTCTAGCATTGCCGCTGAAGGGTCGCCGCGGAAGTCAGAACCCAATTTATCAACTTCATCAAGAACGATAACAGGGTTGTTTGTCTTCGCCTGGCGAAGGGCCTGGATAATTTTACCGGGCATTGCGCCAACATAAGTTCTTCTGTGACCACGGATTTCAGCTTCATCCTTCACGCCGCCCAAGGCGATGCGGAAGTATTCACGGCCCATGGCTCTGGCGATGGATTTTCCAAGAGATGTTTTACCAACCCCTGGAGGGCCACCGAAACAAAGGATTGGACCTTTTAAGTTTGGCTTAAGTTTTCTAACAGCCAAGAACTCCATGATACGATCTTTTGCTTTTTCAAGTTCATAGTGGTCTTCGTCCAAGATTTCCTTGGAACGTTTAAGATCAATATGATCTTCAGACTTTTTACTCCAAGGAAGGTCTGCCATCCAGTCAAGGTAGGTGCGAACCATTGTGGCTTCAGAAGCATCTGGGTGCATTCTTTCTAGGCGGCCTAATTGTTTTAAGGCTTCTGTTTCGACTTGAGGAGGCATTCCAGCATTCATCAGCTTTTCGCGAAGCTCATCCATTTCTTCAGATTTGGAGTCGCCTTCTCCAAGCTCATTCTTTATAGCCTTCATTTGCTCGCGCAAGAAGTACTCACGTTGCGACTTGGACATGTCTTCCTTGGCGCCACCACGAGTTTTTTGTTGGCTCTGCATCACTTCAAGCTCTGCCGCCAAGATTTCGTTTACAAGTTTAAGTCTTTCTGTGGCATCAGAAGTCTCAAGAACTTTTTGAGCGTCTTGAACTTTAACGCCAAGATTGGAGGCAATAAGATCTGCAACGCGACCTGGGTCAGAGACATCATCCAAAACCAAAAGAATATCTGGCGAAAGGGGACGGCCGAGGGCAATGATGCGCTCGATGTGTTCTTTCGCTGTTCTGATCAAAGCCTCATTTTCTACAACAGTTTTTTGTGTTGGAGCTTCTTCGATCTTTTCAACAGCCACTTCAAAAGAGGGAGCTGTCTTCGTGAAGTTTTTCACGCGACCCTTTGCAACCCCTTGAATAAGGATTTTTACGCGACCATCAGAAAGTTTTCTCATTCTCATAATCATCGCCACAGTTCCTACTGTGTAGATGTTATCAGGAGAAGGATTTTCTTCGGTGATATCTTTTTGAGAAGCCAAAAAGATCAAACGATTCTTCGCCAAGGCCTCTTCAACAGAACGGATAGAAGCATCGCGACCTACAAACAAGGGAATGATCATGTAGGGGAAAACTACGATGTCTCTCACAGGTAACATGGGCAGGGTCTGTGGGATTTCTAGGACTTTGTCGTCAAAACTCATACCGCTCCTCCGCGTAATGCGGGAATTTATGTTTTCTAGTATGAGTCTTCTCGGCGTGAGACAGTGGGAGCTTGAATCAAATTTGAAAAATTGGACTGACATCCATGTCAGCGGACTTCATCCAATGAAATAAATCAGATTTTATTGGAAAAGATTAGAATGGTTCTCTTGTTCTTCCATACATTCAATACAAAGGGCTGTGAAAGGTCTGGCCTGAAGTCGGCGTGCCCCAATGGTTTCACCACAGGACTCACACTGACCATAAGTCCCATCAGCAATCTTACCCAACGCTTTTTCGATGGCGTAAAGAGCCGTGCGGTCTCTTTCATGCAAATGAATGGAGATGTTGTTCGAGATATCAAGTGACGCTACTTCAGCCTCATCTGCAACGGATGAAATGCTGGATTGTTCCGCTTTGAACTCGTGTGTCTTATTAAGGATCGAGCTCTTTTGGAAGAGCAAAGAATCCTTCAAATTTTTTAACTCGGTTTCCGAAAGTTCGGTTACGTTCATCTCACCCCCCGATATGATGATCCTGGCCGAAGTCGGATTCCTTATTACGGGGGAATGGATTCATGTCATCAAAAAAGCGCTGCGTGATGCTTTAGTAAGCAGCGCCATGACTCGCGCCATTGTGGCGACTCTCGAGCGTTAGCGCGCAAATCTACGACTGACTGCTTCTCGAAGTTCTGCACCTTCGATACTGAGGCGTGTCCAAGGAATTGCCAAAAGGCGATCGGCTTCAATCATTTCTTCGGTCTCCTCGCAAACACCGAAGGTGCCCTGTTCGATACGGGCCAGGGCCATCTCGATCTCGACCAGTTGATTTCTCATGCGCTCCTGGGAAACTAAAAAAGAGTGTTCCTCGATGTGAGCGACAGATTGATCGGCCTCGTCACCACCTTTTTCGGCGTGGACAAGTTCACGCTGGGCTGTTCTGAAGCGGTTTAAAACGTCCTGCTTTGCAATAAGAAGTTTCTTTCTGCACTCCATCACTAAGTTTTCAGAAATACGATTCGTCATAACAACCCCCTTCTTTAGAATTTTGCAGCGTCTTCGCCGCAGGTGATTCTTAGACGGGGCATCCCAAAAAGGGGGTTAAAAAATCGTCATAAAATATTCTTATGGACTCTATTTGGTGACATTAAGGGGAATAACTTCGCCTTTTTCAATAGTTAGGGGGGTCACGGGGCGCTCAATCTCCCGTTCAGAGCTCATGGAGACAGAGCCCAGGGCTCCAGGGAAGTGTTTAAGTTCAGTCAGGCGCTTGGTGAGGTCTTCGCGAGAACTGGCCCCTGAGGCGATCAATTGACGCAAAATAAGGCCCGCATCGTAAGCCTGAATCTCAATGAGGGAGGGCTCTTCATTGTAAAGAGCTTTATACTCAGTCACAAAACGAGCCTTGTTGTGGGTGGTGGGAGAAACGCTATCCACAAAAAGAAGATTATTAGAAAAATTCCCAGCTCTGCGAGCGACATCCTTGGTGTTCCACAGATTTGTTCCCATCAACTTCACGTTGCGAACGTCATTGTAGGAAAGCATGGCAGAGATTTGCCCCATGGCCTTTGCGCTGTCAGGAATAAAGACGGCATCAAAATCAGCAATGGGAGGAAGAACTGTTTCTAAGTTGGATTGGCGGACCGATCTTTTTTTATCAGCATGTTGAAGCTCTTTCAGTCGTACCGAAAACTCGTCTTGGCGAGCTTCTCCAAAATACGTTCCGACGAGTCGCTGAATGACAAGCCTGAAATCTGTTTCTTTTGTTGAATACGTTTGCACCGCTGTAATTTGCCCGCCTCGAGCTAAAACTTCGTCCCAGAAAATATTTGTGAACTCAACCCCATAAAGATCGTTGGGATAAAGAATAGCAAACTTCTTCATACCCAAGTCTTCCATGGCGGTGCGAACCAAGGCGCGGACTTGCATCCCACTTGTCAGGGAGTTTCTAAAAACTGTCGGCCCAATTTCCGTCAAACCGGATCTTTGCGAGAGGGCAATGGTCGGGACACCCAGTTCATCAGACTTTGCGGCTACGGCAGGCGCTGTTTTGCTTAACAGGCTGCCCACGATCGCAATCACGTTATCTTCTTTAACAAGACGCTCGACGCCTCGGCGGGCAGAGTCGGGATTCCCCTCACTGTCCATGACGGCCAACTTAAATCCTGAACCGGGAATGTGAAGGCCCAAACCCATTTCAAGGCCGCGCAAAGCGCGCTGACCCACGGGAGCGTTTTTTCCACTCAAAGGTAGAACAACACCGACTGTTTGAGTTTGAACGTTCTTCGCGGCTTCAAGTTGTTGAACGATTTCTTGAGCTCGAACCGCAAGATCACTTCCGGGCAGATAATCTATAACTCCTGAAAAATATTTTTTCGCAGCCGAGGTGTCTTTGTGTTCAAGAGCATTTTCTCCCAATCTAAACATCGCGTGGCCGCGCAAGAAACCAAAATCAGAATTGTCTGCGACGTCCTCAAGTTGTTCTTCATTGAGCTTGTTTTCGACGATATCAATGGCGTGAAGACGGTTAGAGTCTTGCTCTTGCTTGTTCGGCGCCTGGACAGACTTGTCTACTAAAGACTTAAGGTACCCCATGGCGTCCTGAGCTTTTGACTCGCTCTTCACCGGTTCAGGAGCTTTTCCTGCGCTCATGCCCGCGAGGGCTTTGGGTTTTTTTTCTGCAGCGGCCGTTGGTGGCTTATAGGGTTGCTTGAAGGCGGCGCGCTTCTTTGTTGCGACGGTCGTGCACGAGGCCAAAAGGCAGGCCCCAAGTAAAAGAGTAAATCGTGGGGTCATTTTCTGTTCCTCATAAGCTGAGACACTTTTTCCTGGAAAGACTTTACTAAGGGAGTTGTTTCCGCGCCCTTGGACAATTCTTCAATTAGTTCTTTTTGTCGCGCGGAAAGATGGGGAGGAGTATCGACAAGAATTCGCACCAACATGTCTCCAGATCCGAATCCACCTATCTTAGGGAAACCCTTTCCCTTCAGGCGGAAGGTCTGGCCAGAGTGAGTTCCCGGTGGAATACGAATCATCGCTTTCCCTGTTAAAGTGGGAACCTCAATGTTTGTTCCTAAAATGGCGTCTGTATAAATGATTGGTAGATCCAAAGTGACATCATTTTCACTGCGCTTAAAAAGGGGATGATCTTGAATGTTGACGATCACGTAAAGATCCCCGGGAGTTCCGCCACCGGGCGCAGCGTCGCCCTCGCCCGCCAACTTAAGTCGTTGACCTTCCTTTACGCCTGCAGGCACGTTGACAGAGAGTTTTGCGGACTCCTCTTTGTTGCCACGCTGGCGCATAAAGCTGATCACTTTTTCGCAACCAAGAGCAGAGTCTTCAAATGAAATATTGAGAGTGTAACGAAGATCTGTGCCCTTAGTTTGTTGTCGACGAGCGCGAGGACCGCCAGCGCCAGGGCCTCGTCCTGCACCGAAGATATCACCAAAGACATCGCCAAAGATATCTTGGAAAGGGTCTCCACCGGCTTGTGAACGTCCTGCGCCCCCGAAACCGCCAAAGCCGCCTCCAGCGCCCCCAAAGGGACCTCCGGCGCCGCCGAATCCTTGGGCGCCAGCATGGCCGAATTGGTCGTACATTTCACGTTTCTTGGTATCGCTGAGGGTGTCGTAAGCTTCGCTGATCTCTTTGAACTTTTCCTCGGCCTTTTTGTCTCCAGGATTTTTGTCAGGATGATATTGCATCGCTAGCTTGCGATACGCTTTTTTTATTTCCTCTGGAGAGGCTGATCTTGCAACACCTAAAATAGAGTAGAAGTCTTTTTTAGACAATCAACACCCACTTATTCCGGCTTTTTGGCGACAACCACTTGCCCGGGACGAATTAATTTATCATGAAGTTTATAAGGTTTTTTAAAGACACGAAGAATATGCCCCGGCGCGACTTGTTCAGAGGGCTCAGCACCGAGAGCTTCATGCACCATCGGATCAAAAGGAGTTCCATGAGAAGGAACTTCGGTGACGGCATTTCTTTGTAGCAAGGACTTAAGCTCCTGGGCCGTCAACTCGACACCTTGTTTGTAGGTGTTGAAGTTTTCTGCTCCGACATTGACCTGAAGGGCGCGTTCAAAATTATCGACAACCTCAAGAAGTTCGCGAATAAAACGTTCGCCCCCGTATTTCATCAAATCAGAGCGTTCTTTGATGGCGTTGCGCTTGTAGTTTTCAAACTCGGCACGCAGATAAAGATAGTCATTTTTGAATTTCTCAGCTTGCTCTTGCAGCTTTTGAATTTCAGAAGAGGCATCCAAATTTTCATTCTTTGGAGGATTGGAGTTTTGAGAGTTGTTTTCTTCTGACATGGCACATCCTTTCGCAATACTTAAGATTGTGTATTGATTTAGGATTGTCAATGCGCGAGGGTCCCAGACCGGTCCCTAAACATCCCCTTCAAGGAAGGTCAGTTCTTGAAATACTTTGTTGCTTAGAACCAGGCCAGAGCGAGTTAAAGACCAATGCCCGTTGTCATGTTGAACCCAAGATTTTTCCTCAAGCCCTTTAAGAAGACCAAACACTTTTTCTTGAACAGAGGCTGGAAATTTTTGAGCCAACTGCTCTGTTTTGAGCCCTCGCATTAAACGCATCGAAGTATGACAAAAGTCGGTGAGCGCCTGATGCATTTCAAGGATCTCGTACTGTTCTTTCGGTAAATGCTGGGTGGGGGTCGCAAATTCCCGACCATCAAAGGCGAGGATCTGCCTTTGGTATTCGCCGATAGAATTGATATTCCAATAGCGTGTTCCCCAGGCGGACTCCTTGGAGTAAGAGTGGGCACTCAGGCCAAGGCTCCAATAAGGCTCATCAACCCAATAAAGCATATTATGTCGAGACTCAAAGCCGGGGCGTGCAAAGTTAGAAATCTCATACTGTTGAAAACCACTCGCCGTGAGTTCTGAGGCGATAATGTCGAACATCTCAATCTGTTCGTCGTCGACAGGTCGGCCTTTAGATAGCGGATGACCGTCAGGAACGGTCAGGCAATAAGGACTGATATGTCGTGCGCCTTGTTCAATGGCTATTTTGACATCGTTTTTAAGGCCAGCCACCGTTTGGGATGGGAGCGCAAATAGGATGTCGAAGCTGAAGTTAAGATCGTAGGCTCGCAAAAGGTCCAGCGTCTGGAGAGTTTGCCGGGCCGAGTGTTCGCGATTCACCATTTTCAACAAGCGATCATCAAAAGTTTGAGCGCCCACACTAAAACGATTTACTCCGTGGTCTAAATAGACTTTCAACTTTTCTTCGTCGATCGTTGCCGGATTAATTTCGATAGTGATTTCGGTGTCGGGTCTAGTTGTATACCCAAACCTTCCCAGCTCTTTGATAATCGCTACAATAAGATGAGCAGGGATCAGGCTGGGTGTTCCTCCTCCAAAATAGATCGTATCAAGACTTTGGGGGGTGTAATACCGATGCTTCTGGCGAATTTCTTTAAAGAGCAGTTCGACGTACTGATCCGGCGGCAAAATCTTACTTTGCTCGTAAGTTGCGAAGTCACAATAAGTGCAGCGCTGAATGCAGTAAGGAATGTGAACGTAGACGCCAAATGCCATGGGAGTTATCTAGAGTATGTCTAAAAAATTTCAACTAAAAAACGGTCTCAAAGTCCTTTTCTTGGAAAGCCATAAGTCACCGGTGGTCTCAGTTCAAATGTGGGTGAAAACAGGCTCTGCGGATGAAAAAAAGGGCGAGGAGGGGATTTCTCACTTTATCGAGCATCTGGTCTTTAAAGGCACTCGCAAATATAAAGTCGGAGAAATTGCGGCGACTGTTGAGGGATCTGGCGGAGAGCTTAATGCCTATACCTCTTTTGATCAGACGGTCTTTTATGTGACGATTTCCAAGCAATTCTCGGATGTCGCCTTGGATGTGATTAGCGAGATGATGGGCTTTCCCACCTTTGATCCGCAAGAAATTGATAACGAGCGCGAAGTGGTCATAGAAGAAATCAAACGAGGTCAAGACAGCCCGGGCCGTCGTGCCAGTCAACTCTTGTTCACAAACGTATTTAAGAAAAGTCCCTATGGCCGACCTGTGATCGGTTACGACAAAGTTGTGAACAAGGTGTCCCCCAAAAAAATTCGTGACTATTATCAAAGCCGCTATGTGCCTTCAAATATGTTCCTGGTTGTAGCCGGGGATTTTGATTCGAAAGAAATGAAGAAGAAGGTGGAGCAAATGTTTGGCGAATTTGCGCCCTACAAGCTTCGTAAGGTTTCCCGCAGCAAAGAGCCTGCGCAAAAGAATATTCGCATTAAGGTTGAGCACGCTAAATTTGAACAGACAACGGGATATCTGACCTGGAGAATTCCCAGCGTAAAAAACAAGGATATTGCGGCGCTGGAGGTGTTGTCGGCCATTCTGGGTCAGGGGGACTCATCGCGCCTAATGCAAAGTCTGCGCATCAAAGAACCCCTTACAAACTCAGTGGGATCATTTAGCTATTCGATGCAAGATGACGGTCTTTTTGCGATCTCCTTCAATCTTGAAAAGGAGAATCTGGGAAGGGCTTTGCAAGCACTCATTCCTGAAATGACCCGAATCATTGAAACTCCGCCCACGGCGGCAGAAATGCAAAAAGCAATTACTAACTTCGCAAGCCACGAAGTCTATTCCATGGAGACTGTGGATAACATTGCGAGAAAAGCCGGAAGCAACGAGTTCTATTATGGAGATCATGACTACTATAAGAAGTACATGAAACAGATCTACGCTTTGAAACCCGAAGATATTCAAAAGGTGGCGAGGAAGTATTTTAAAGCCAACTCTTTTGGCCTTTCTCTTTTGACTAACATGGAAAAGAAAGAAGCGGAAAAAATCTTAAAGAGTTTTTCGAAAGATTTTAAAAAGGCCCTAGAAAAAATCAAGCCGGCGAAGGCCCAACAAAAATTTGTCGCAAAAAAGTTTAACATCAATCTGGGGGCGGAACGACAAACTCCGAAGACGGAAAAAATCATCCTTTCTTCGGGGGCGACGCTGCTCATTCGCGAACAGAAAGAAACTCCTTATGTTGCCATGAAGGCCGCCTTCATGGGCGGTGTGCGCGTAGAAGATGAAAGTCAGAACGGATTGACCGAGCTGTTCTCGCGCAACTGGCTTTCGGGCTCAAAGAAATTTTCAGAGGATGAGATCAATCTGAAAGTAGATGAAATGGCCGCAGGCATCGGAGCCTTTGGGGGGCGCAACTCTGTGGGTCTTTCTATGGATTATCTATCGCCATTTGAAGATCGAATGTTGGAAATCTACTCGGACTCGTTGCTGACGCCGCAGTTTCCTGAATCCATTCTGGAGCGTGAAAAAGTCATCATCAAAAACCAGATTAAATCCCGCAACGACAACCCTGCACAGATTTGTGTGCTTAACTTCATGAAAGAGATCTTTAAGGGGCATCCGTATTCTCGGGACGTCATTGGCAGCGAACAGTCTATTTCGGCCATTGGCACCAAAGAACTTAAAAATTACTATGGAAAAATTGCCCACGCCAAGAACTTGACCATCTGTGTGGTCGGGGACGTCAATAAGGATAAATGGGTGAAGTCGATGGAGGCTCTCACAAAAGAACTTCCGCGAGGCGAAAAGATCACCAATAGTTTTGCGATCGGCGACCTTAAAGAGAACAAAAAACTTTTCCATGAGCTTAAAAAGGAACAAAGCCACATTATTGTGGGCTATCGGGGGCTGACTTTAAAAGATCCCGAGCGTTTTACGCTTGAGATTATTCAGTCTATTCTAAGTGGACAGGGTGGCAGACTGTTTCTTGAACTTCGCGATAAGAACTCCTTGGCCTATTCAGTTTCGCCGATGCACATGGAGGGCATCGAGTGTGGATATTTCGGTGGATACATCGGCTGCTCTCCAGAGAAATCCGAAAAAGCAGTTCAGATGTTAAAGGCTGAGTTTCAGAAGTTGGCAGAAACAAAAATTAGTTCTGAAGAGCTCACTCGGGCTCAACGCTATCTGATTGGTCGTCACGATATTGAATTGCAACGCAAGAGCACGGTGGGGAACGCCATTTTGTTTGATGACATTTACGGCTTAAACTATCGCGAAAGCCTGGATGTGGCGGAAAAATATTTCGCAGTCACACCTGAAGAGGTGCAGCGATTGGCGCAACGAATTTTTGCGCAGCCCACGGTGATCAGTCTTGTGGGTCCCTCTGACGTGAAATAGAAGAGGGCCCCCGAGGCCTTTTCTGTTCTATTTTGAGACTTAGGCCCAGGAACAAAAAAACATTAACCGAAAACTGTCTCAGTTTTGTTAAACTAAGAGGTATGAGGGAAAAGGCGTCAAGCGAATCAATTGAGCTTTTTGTAAGTCCCGAAGGGTTCTTTCAAGAGCTTGTTCAAAAAGGTCTCTCGCAGAGGAAGATTCAAACCTTTCCTTTGGTGGAAAATTATCTTGTAAATCTTCTTCAGCACTATCTCGATGCACGCAATCTCTTTGAGGCGGAGTACGCCAATGAGAGTGGGCAAAAGAATCCAAAAACTTTGGCGGAAATGTATCTCACGGCACAAAACTCCGAGCCCCCGGTGAGGGTGGAGATGTTGCGAAAGCTGGGAGATCGGACGCTGTATATCAGCGGCTTTTTTGGTGACTCTTTATCGCGTAAAATCGTGGATATTGATTATTATGCCGAGATCGGTGGGGCCGCCTATGCGTCTTTGGCTCACTGTACCCGGGAAGACACCATGGCCAAGGTGTATAAGACCTTCGCGCATCGGTTTTTGGATTTTGTCGATGTCCTAACTTATATCAGTCACCATTCCTTTGTAAAAAGCGATGAAAGCATTCTGCGCCTCTATGATCGGTATATGAGAACCGGTTCAGAACTGGCTCGTGAAAAACTTGTGGAAATGGGGGTTTTGACTCTTCCTCAAGACCAAGTAAAGCTTGGCAAGCAAGGCTGATTCCACTATGCTGACGCCATGTTTGGCCTTGGCATGTCAGAAATCATTTTCCTCGCAATACTCGCCCTGATTGTGATTGGGCCGAAAGAGCTTCCTGAGGTGGCTCGCACGGTGGGGCGTTTTCTTAATGAACTCAAAAGAAGTACTAATGTTTTAGGTGAAGAGCTGAAGCAACAAGCTCGCGTGGACCGCATTGATTTCAACGAACCACCTCCTCGCACGCCGCAGTCTACAAGCACTTCTCAGGAAGCCCCTGCAGAACAAGCTGGAGCCGAAGAAAAAAAAGAAGAGCATAAACCGTCATGAGAAGTGAAGAACTCGATTCTAAAGCGCAATCCTTGTATGAACATTTGGCGGAACTTCGTAAGCGTTTGATCAATTGCGCTTATATACTCGTGATTGCCACTGGGATTTGTTATGGCTTCAGCGAAAAGATCTTCAACTTTGTGAGAGCCCCCATTGCGCCCTATCTTCCGGGTGGTGGTTTGATCTACACGGGTCCACTCGATAAGTTTATTGCCCATCTTAAGCTCGCATTTGTGTGTGGAATTCTTGTGTCTTGTCCTTTTTGGCTTTATCAGGTCTGGAAGTTTATTGCTCCGGGTTTGTATGCGAAAGAACGACGATACACTTTGGGTTTCATCTTGTCAGGGACAGGACTTTTTCTTCTAGGAGCCCTTTTTTCTTATTACATCGCCCTGCCCATGGCGTTTCAGTTCCTAATGACCTTTGGGGGCGACATCGATAAGCCCATGATTTCGATTGATCAATACATGGGATTTTTTACCCAGATGTGTTTGATGTTCGGGGTGGCGTTTGAATTGCCATTAGTCATTGTCGTTCTTGGTATGTTGGGAATCGTAAGTCAGGCTTTTCTTAAAAAGAACCGTCGTTACGCGATTATGACGATTGCGGTGATTGCCGCAGTGATCACCCCACCAGACCTTTTAAGCATGGTCATGATGCTGGCGCCCATGTGGCTTCTCTTTGAGATTTCCGTTGTCATCGTCGGAGTCTTCGAGAACAAGCGCGACCTAGCCCAAAGAATTAACGAACGCGAATAAATGCTGACAACTCAAGAGGCATAAAGTGAGCTAGAAGACAGAGGAGAAAAATCCTATGTCATTCTTATTTGGTCTTTTGATGATGGTGAGTTCGGTCTATGCAGCAGACCCCGCAACCTGTCCCGATATTGTTGAGCGCCAGGACAACACACAAGTGCAGATGATTTGGTCAGACGCGACCAACTCTTGCTTTTTCTCCGTGCACCCAATGGATGGTTACGTGGACTTAGTCTATCGTGATTTTTTATTTTCGACCGAGGGCCTCTTCATGGTGTTTAACTCCTATGGCCCTGGTGATGAGTCTCAGACGACGGCAGCGCGAGAGTTCTTTATGTTCCCACGCCCGCTGAGCGACATTAAATTTAAATGGAACTTCGATGCCCAAGAGTTGGAAGTCACCCATGTTACGGGAGATAAGTTTATCTTTGACACCCGCAAAGCACGTTTGAAAAGCATTTCGGGCGCCGCCAGCGTAAAAGTGGCTGACTATGTCGAACCCGGCAATCGAGGGGGTGTCGAGATTTCCGGTTACCATGGTCTCTTATTAGATGGTGGCTTTAAAGTTGGCAGTGCTCCAACGGGAAATGCCAGCAATAGTTCGGTGATGAAGGATTCGGTGGGAAAAACCTGTTCGATTCGAAACAGTGAACTTTTTAAATACACAAGCGATGGGGATGTGATCTTCAAGTACTCTGAAAATACATTTCCAGCTTTTATCAAAAAACGCTGTCCTCAACTGAAGGCGCCTTAAAAGAACTCCAGATTACAAAATAAAAAAGGGGCTGAATCAGCCCCTTTTGTCGTTTTTCAAGATGCAACTTTTTATGGTTCTTCGAATTTGATTAGAACAGCTCCAGACTCAACAGAGTCACCCTGTTTAACCTTGATCTCTTTGATCTTCACATCACGAGAGGCGCGCATTTCGTTTTCCATTTTCATCGCTTCCATAATTAAAAGCGGCTTATTGGCTTTCACGATTTCGCCTTCTTTAGCAAAAATCTCGATGATCTTTCCTGGCATACCGGCTTTGAGCTCTTGATCGCCGCCGAAACCGCCGCCTTTTTTCAAAGACTCATGCAAAAGCATTTCGTCGTTGAAGACTTTGATGGCGCGGAAAGAGTTTCTTGTAAACACCGTGTACTCAGTGTCTTGCCCAATGACATCAATGAGATAAGATTTCCCTTCAAAAAGAAAGCTGATGTACTGCTCGGCTTGTTTGTAGTCGCGTTTGGAGATGTCGTAATGAACCCACTCTTTGCCCTCTTCTTGTAAAGAGAGCTTCCAGGAATTCTTTTGTTCGGCCACGTCGACTTTATATTTTTTACCTTTGAGTTCTGCTTCAAAGTACATAATTACGTCCTTAATTGAAGTTTGCGGCCCACGCGCTTCCAGTTGGAAGTCAGATTGAGCTGACGCACGTCTTTGGATTTACGATCATTGTAAGCGGTGATGGCCGCCGCAATGAGGAACACCGGATCTTCCACCTCTTTAAAGAGTTGAGGCTCGATCACCTCGAAGTTCTTTTCGATGAACTGAGTGGTGTAGGAACCATCACGGAATTTAGGATGGTCCAAAATCGTTTTATGCAAAACGATGTTGGTTTTGATACCGGTTAGAACAAATTCGCTGAGCGCGCGCTGCATTCTATCGATGGCCTCTTCCCGTGTTTCGCCCCAGGTAATCACTTTAGCGATCATTGGATCATAAAAGATGGGAACTTCATAACCAGGATAAGCATAAGAATCCACACGCATGAACGGTCCTTGCGGATGGCGACAAGCGCGGATGGTTCCGGGATGGGGTTTGTAAGTAATCGGATCTTCCGCACAGATTCGCGCCTCGATGGCGTGGCCTTTTTGTTTAATGTCCTCTTGTTTGAAGGACAAAGGTTTTCCGGCGGCCACATAGATTTGTTCTTTTACCAAATCATATCCGGTCACAATTTCCGTGATCGGATGTTCCACCTGAAGACGGGTGTTCATCTCCATGAAGTAGAACTCTTTTGTTGTGTTATCAAAGATAAACTCGATGGTTCCTGCGCCGACATAATTAATTTGTTTCGCAGCACGAACGGCCGCCTCGCCCATGCGCAGACGAACTTCATGCGGCACCGACGGGGACGGACACTCCTCAATGATCTTTTGATGACGACGTTGAACCGAACACTCACGTTCAAACAAATGCACATGGTGACCGTGTTTATCGCCGAACACTTGGATTTCAATGTGTTTTGGATCGTTGATGAATTTTTCAATATAAACCGTAGGATCGGCAAAATAGTTTTGCCCCTCAGAGCGACACGCACGGAAAGCACTTTCCAGTTCGTCCATTTTACGAACCACACGCATGCCCTTACCGCCGCCACCAGCGGAGGCCTTGATGATCACGGGTAGACCGATCTTCTCGGCAACAGCTTGAGCCTGCTCGACCGTATCGACGCCGCCATCGCTGCCAGGGACGGTGGGGACGCCGGCTTTTTTCATCAAAGCTTTGGCGGACAACTTGTCTCCCATGGCTTCGATGTTTGCAACCGTCGGCCCGATAAAGGTGATCCCGGCCGCCTCGAGGGCCTTGGCGAAAACGGTGTTCTCAGAAAGAAATCCGTAGCCCGGGTGAATCGCATCGACGCCCGCTTGTTTGGCGACCTCGATGATTTTGTTGTAGTTCAAATAACTTTCTTTAGAAGGTGAGGGGCCGATATGGTAGGCCTCATCCGCCAAAAAGACATGAAGACTGTCGCGATCTGCATCCGAGAATACTGCCACGGAGGCGATTCCCAACTCACGGCAAGCGCGAGTGATACGAATGGCGATTTCTCCACGGTTTGCGATCAAGATTTTTTTAAACAATGCCATAATAGTTCCTTAATCCATTCCTAGAGAGGAATGTTACCGTGTTTCTTCGCCGGAGTGATGTCGCGTTTGTACTTTAACATCTCCAAAGAATCGATGATGCGCTTGCGAGTCATCGCAGGCTCAATCACCTCATCGGTGTATCCCAATTCAGCGGAAACATACGGATTGCTGAATTTCGCTTCGTACTCCGCCGTCAAGCGGGCTCTTTCAGCGGCAGGGTCTTTAGCTTTATTGATCTCTTCGCGGAAGATGATGCTAACCGCACCGTCGGCACCCATCACGGCAATTTCTGCGGAAGGGTAGGCGAGGTTCACGTCGGATCTTAAAAGCTTAGAGCCCATCACGATATAAGCACCACCATACGCTTTACGAGTGATCACGGTGATTTTTGGAACCGTGGCTTCAGCGTAAGCATAAAGAAGTTTTGCTCCGTGAGTGATAATGCCATTCCACTCTTGGTCTTTTCCAGGCAAGAAGCCAGGCACGTCGACAAAAGAAACGATGGGAATATTGAACGCATCACAGAAGCGGATAAAACGAGCCGCTTTGCGAGAGGCTTCGATATTCAAGCAGCCGGCAAGAACATTGGGCTGATTGGCGACGATTCCGACCGGGCGACCATTGAAACGCGCAAAACCGACAATGATGTTTTGGGCATAGTGTTTGTGAATCTCAAGGAAATATCCTTCATCCACACACTCGGTGATCACACTCAACATGTCGTAAGGCTTCTTTGGATTTTCTGGGATCAAAGTGTTCAAAGCCTCAGTCACACGATCGGGACGATCATTTGTTGGCAAGATCGGCGCATCGTCCAAGTTGTTTGAAGGAAGGAAGTTCATCAGCTCGCGAATGAGCAACAAACAGTGTTTGTCATCTTCTGCGGCAAAGTGAGCCACGCCCGATTTCGCGGAGTGAGTCGTTGCGCCCCCAAGCTCTTCCTTCGTAACCTCTTCATGAGTCACCGTCTTAATAACATCAGGACCCGTGACAAACATGTAGCTGGTATTTTTAACCATGAAAACAAAGTCAGTGATTGACGGAGAATAAACCGCACCACCCGCACAAGGCCCCATAATGGCTGTAATCTGCGGGATTAAGCCCGACGCCATGGTGTTGCGAGTGAAGATGTCGGCATATCCACCAAGGGACTCGATGCCCTCTTGGATACGGGCCCCGCCAGAGTCGTTGATGGAGATAAACGGAGCTCCGTTCTTCATGGCCAAATCCATCACTTTGCAGATTTTGTTGGCCTGAGTTCGAGACATGGATCCACCGATAACGGTGAAGTCCTGTGAAGATACATAGATCAATTTGCCGTTGATGCGACCGTAGCCGGTGATGACGCCATCGCCGGGAACAACGGTTTTATCCATTCCGAAGTTGGTGCATCGGTGAGTAACGAAACGATCCATTTCGACAAAACTTCCCGGATCGACAAGAATGTCGATGCGCTCGCGCGCGGTCAGGCGACCACCTTGTTTGTGTTTTGCAATGCGGGCAGCGCCCCCGCCGGCCATCGCGGCGTCGTTTCTTTTTTCAAGGTCGTTAAGGCGAGCTTGAATGCCAGAGGAAATTTCTGTGCTCATATGATTCCTTTTATATGAAGGGTCTGATCCCTTAAAAAACAAGGAACCAATCTACCATGGGGGCTTAAGGAATCATCTTAAAACTAGAGACGCGGAGCATACTCATTATGCCCCGCAATATACACCCTATCTTGTTGATTTTATGGGACTAACTGCTTCAAGACCTGAAGAGCCTTTTCGACGTTAATGCGTCCTCGAGTATTTACTTTAAATTCGTGTCCTGGGGACACGTCAACAGACTTCAAAAGAGCGGTTTTAACTTGCACCGCTGTCGCCTGGGGGCGAGCACTCCAAATCAAAGCCGCAGCTCCGCTGACAAAAGGGGCAGCCATACTTGTTCCATCCATATAAGCCGTGGTGTTGCCCGGAACGGTACTCAAGATATGCTCTCCTGGCGCGGCAACGTGAACAAATTCGAAACCACTGTTTGACCAAGAGGTCATAAAGTCACTCATTGACGAAGCGGCCACGGTGATTTGTGTGCCGATGTTGAAAGAGGCGGGGAATTCTGGATAGACATCGATATCCCGGCCATCATTTCCTGCGGCGACAACGACAAGGATTCCCTTATTTTGTAACTCTTGAAAGGTGTTGCGCAAAGAGGCCACGCACGGGGCTCCACCCCAACTTGCATTGATGACTTTAGCGCCTCGACTGGCCGAATACTGCAAAGCCAAAACGGCGTCTCCTAATGACCCGCCACCATCATTGGCAATAAATTGAGCCGGGATGATTTGCGCCTGAGGGGCAACCCCCTCGACAGACCCAAAGCGGGGATCTGCCGCAATGATTCCGGCCACATGGGAGCCGTGAGCGCTGGGAGTGGGATTGCTGCTGGGAACAGAGACGAAACTTGCTCCATAGTAGTCATCAACAATACCATTTCCGTCGTCATCGATTCCATTGTTAGGAATTTCTTGGGTGTTGATGGCAATACGTGGTTGAAGTTGTGGATGGGTGTAATCCACGTAGGCATCAACAACGGCGACTTTGATATTTTGACCGTAAACCCCTTGAGCCCACACAGAGCGCGCCGAGATTTTATCTTGTCCCCAACTGTCAGTGAATCCGCTGGCGCGAACTTCATCGGTCTTGTCGACTTGAAGTTGGCGATCAAATTCTACAAACTTAATTTTTTCAAGCTGAGGCTCAATAAAGTTTTTAGTAAAGGCGTCGGCATTTTCAGCGGACTCGACGGTGAATTTTCCATCTTCCCATTGAACAATAAACTTGTTTTCGATGGCTTGACCCATGCAGGCGCTTGAATCTAAGGCGCCATTTTCCGGAAATACAGAACTGCTCGACTTATTGTTGCTACAAGATGCTAAAACGAAGATGCAAGCAACCGCCGAGAGAATCTTTTGAACATCCATGTTCACTCCCTGTGCGGGCCCATCTGGTCCCATCAATAGGACTCAAGCAATCGGCCCGACCGGTTAGCTCTTCGGAAATTATATGTCTTATTTTGAGGCTAGAAGGTCTAAAACTGGACCTTTGATGAGAGCTAGATTTGTGTGATGAACTCTCGTAAAAAAGAACTGAACTGAAGCTCAACTCTTTTGGCGGTTTCGGTGACTTCATCGTGGGAAAGCTTTTGAGATGAAATACCCGCTGCCAAATTTGTAATACAACTGAGGGCTGCTACACGAAGGCCTAAGTGGTTTGCGGCAATAGATTCGGGAACCGTACTCATGCCGACAGCCGTGCCGCCGATCAACTTCAAGTAGCGAACTTCTGACGGAGTCTCGTAAGTAGGTCCACTGACGCCGCAATAAACACCTTTGTGATAACGAGTGCCTTGTTTCTGCAACAATTTTTCCATGATTTCGATCAGGCGCTTATCGTAAGCCTCTGTCATGTCGGGAAAGCGAGGTCCGAGTTCTTTGATGTTGGGTCCCATCAGAGGATTTGTGCCCATCAGATTGATATGATCCTCGATGATCATAAAATCTCCGGCCTGCATGTTTTCACCAAAACCACCCGCAGAGTTGGTAAGAATTAAGGTTTCAATTCCTAGCATCGCCAGTGTGCGAGTGGGGAACACAACACTTTCCATGCTGTGACCTTCGTAGTAGTGATTGCGGCCTTGTAAAATCGCGATGGACTGATTGTCCACCTTGCCGAAAATAAGATTTCCCGAATGCCCCTCAACCGTGGGGGGCGAGAAGTGCGGAATCTCTTTGTAAGGAAGAGTGCACTCGATCTCAACATCTTTGACAAAAGCTCCAAGACCCGAACCCAATATCACACCCACCTTCGGTTTTGCCGAAGATTTAGTGCGAATATAGCTGACGGTTTCTTGAAGTTTATTGAGTACCAAGTGAGTTCCTTTATTCCAGAGTATTAACTCAAAGTCTTGAGTATCAAACTAGGCTTTGCAATTTTTGGCAAGGAAATATTGATGGCAGATTTAAGCAAGGGAAGCGCTGATTGAAGTAAATCTTTATCATCGCCATGCAGTGTGAAGATCGCATCTCCTGCTTGAATTTCATCCCCCACCTTAACATGAAATTCGATCCCCGCCGTGGGTGCAATGACGTCGGAGGTTTGCGCTCTTCCTGCTTTGATAAGAATTCCCGCAACGCCAATGCTCTCGGTGTGAAAGCCATGAACAAAGCCTGATTTCTCAGACGTTACGATAATGTTATGTTTTGGTTTGGGAAGCTTTTCAAGAGCTCCGTCATGGATAGAACAAAGCTCCTCGAATTTTGCCAGGGCTTTTCCTGAAACCAAAATATCATTTGCAATCTTGTAGGACTCGTCTTCGGTTTTCCCGACACCCGCTAAAAGCAACATGTGCGCAGAAAGGCGCAAGCTGAGTTCGCGAGTGTCATGATATAGGTCATAGCCAGCGGGGCCGATGAATTTTTCGTTTTTCATGATTGCGACGCATTCTTCGACCTCCAAAGAGTTCCCCGCATAGCGGCCCAGAGGTTGATCCATGTTGGTTAAGAGCGCCGTGACTTTTTTTCCGTAACCTCGAGCAATCGACATCAGATTCAAAGCAAGCTCTTCGGCAAGCGCGGGAGTTTTCATGAAAGCTCCAGAGCCATACTTCACATCAAGAACCAGTCCGTCGATTCCTTCGGCCAACTTCTTGGACATAATCGAGGCACAGATCAGGGGAAGACTTTCAACCGTCGCTGTGACATCACGAAGGGCATAGATTTTTTTATCCGCAGGGCAGATCTCTTTGGTCTGTCCGATAAAGCAAATAAGATGTTTGCGAACCAGCTCGATAAATTCTGGCAATGACTTTTGCGTATTAAACCCAGGAATGGCTTCAAGCTTATCAAGCGTGCCTCCGGTATGTCCCAGGCCGCGGCCCGAGATCATCGGAACCGGAACGCCCGCGGCCGCGACAATAGGTCCAAGAATTAAACTGGTCTTATCGCCGACGCCGCCGGTAGAGTGTTTATCCACCTTAAACTGGGGAAGAGAAGAAAAGTCCACGACCTCGCCAGAATGAAGCATGGCCTTAGTGAGAGAGAGCGTTTCTTCAGAAGTCATGCCTCGAAAATAAATGGCCATCAATAAGGCAGACATTTGGTAGTCTGGAATATGGCCTCGAGAGTAGCCCAAAATAAATTCATTGATCTCATCAAAAGAAAGAACTCCGCCATTTCTTTTGATTTTAATAATCTCTGCAGGAAGAAAAGCCATTAATAGCCTCCTTGCACAGTGCCACCTTGAACGATGGCGACGCCAGAGCTTGTTCCCAAGCGGGTCGCCCCCGCCTCAATCATCGCATGGGCCTGAGCAAGATCCTTAATTCCCCCAGAGGCTTTTACTTCCATTTGCGAACCCACGATGGATTTCATAAGTTTAACATCATCGACGGTCGCGCCGCCCCCACCAAAGCCAGTGGACGTCTTAACGAAATGAGCCCCGGCCTCGAGGGCAGCTTGGCAGGCAAGAACCTTTTCGTCTTGGGTAAGAAGGGAAGTTTCAATGATAACTTTAACCGTGTGTCCCTGAGCCGCCTTGACGACGGCTTTGATATCATCACGGATATAATCAAGGCGCCGATCCTTCAAGGCACCGACATGAATGACCATATCAATTTCTTGGGCACCGTTTTTAATGGCAGTCTGTGTTTCAAAGGCTTTGCTTGCGGTGTCCATAGCTCCTAAGGGGAAGCCGACCACGCAACAAACTTTCACCGCAGATCCAGACAGCAGTTGCGCACAGGTCGTCACGTAAGACGTATTCACGCAAACACTGAAGAAGCTATGATCTTTAGCTTCACCACAAAGTTTTTCAATTTGCGCAAGCTGAGCTTCGGGTTTTAAAAGGGTGTGATCAATATAACGACTTAGTTGCACGGGGCACCTCGGAATGTTTAAATAAAGAAAGTTATCTCAGTTCATTGCAGGAGGCAATCATGACACCACAGAAGTGGACCTCGATTTTATTGGCGACACTAGTCCTTTTCACTTCTCAAGCCTCTTTTTCGCAGACCGACAGAACGGTTAAGCGCAACATTGCGACGGTCCTCTTTGCCAGTCTGGGGGGTGCCGTGTTGGGTCTAAGCACGCTGTCCTTTTATGGGGAACCTCAAGAGCACACCGAGAATATTACCCTAGGCGCTTTGGTTGGTTTTGTGAGTGGTGTCGGATATGTTGTCTATGACTCTTCGCGGCCTACGTCGCCGAGTTATGACTATTCGCAGGCCTTTGATCAGGATCAAAAAAGCAGAAGGGTTTTAGCTTCAATGGCTAAAACCCCTCCGATGATTCAGTTTCAATTTGATTTCTAGTTAGCCAACTTTGGTGCGCCCCCCCGGAGCGGCTCCCGCCACGGTTCCTTGAACAGTGGTATCTCCGCCTCCAGCTTGACCCAAGAAGGTCTTGGCGTCGGCAGCAGAGACCTTTCCTTTGCGAACCAGATCTTCGATGTACTTTTCGAAAAGCACCATGCCTTGGCTGGAGCCCGTTTGCATTGCCGAAGTGATCTGATGCACTTTTCCTTCGCGAATTAGGTTCGAGATGGCTTTGGAGTTTCTCATGATCTCATAGGCAGCCACGCGACCTTGTCCATCGGCGCGCGAGAAGAGCGTTTGGGCGACGACGCCACGCAAACTTTCAGCAAGCATCGTGCGAATTTGTTGCTGTTGTCCTGCCGGGAAAACGTCAATGATACGATCGATTGTTTTTGCGGCACTGTTAGTGTG
>JAHRXB010000016.1 GCA_019104905.1 Bdellovibrio sp. | reverse complement strand
TTGCTCAGGCTCAAAAGGTAGAGCGTCCTCCTCAGTTTGTCTTACTGGCCTTTGACGGTTCTTATGAAAATAGTTTCTGGGAAGAATCCCGTGAATTTGCGAAAACCATGAAATCCCAAGGTAAGAACGTGAAGTTCACGTACTTTGTTTCGGGTGTTTATTGGGTGCATGAAGGAAACTATGCTCTTTATATGCCTCCTCATAAAGAGGCGCAGTTTTCTTCAGCTCGTGAAAGACAGGCTGAAGTAGATCGTCGCCTTCGTGAGGCGACGGACGCCTCTATTTCCAAAGCACAAAAGAAACGCATTCGTGGGCAATATTCAGATATCGGTTTTGGTGACAGTCCCCAGGATATCGAAGAGCGCGTAAATCAGGTGAACCTGGCTTATGAAGAAGGCCATGAAATTGCGTCCCATGGGAATGGTCACTATAAAGGTGGAAACCGGGATGGCGAAAGCCGCAACTGGAATTTGAAACAGTGGCGTTCTGAATTCCAACAGTTTATTGATCTTATTTTTAATGTTTTTGAGAATAACAATATTCAGAATAGAACCAAGTATGCTTCAGGTTATGCTTTTGCCCCTGAAGAGATCACAGGCTACCGAGCTCCGACGTTGGACACCAATCCTGAGATGTTCCAAGCATTGTCGGATTTCCGCTTTAAATACGACACGTCCGGGGCAAGATCAGGTCCTGAAGAGGCTATTTGGCCGAAGAAAAATAAACATGGTACTTGGATGTTTCCTTTGGGATACATCAATATCGCAGGAACCAATAAAAAAACGGCGTCCATGGACTATAACTTCTTTGCGAATCAGTCCCGCGGGATTGACGATAAGGCCAATAAGGAAGTTTATCGCGATCAGATGACGAAGTCTTATATGAAGTACTTTAATGACAATTACTATGGAAACCGTGCGCCGGTTCACATTGGGCATCACTTTTCTAAATGGAACGGTGGCGCTTACTGGGAATCCATGAAAGAAGTGATTTCCGAAGTTTGTGGCAAACCCGAAGTCCGCTGTGTAACTTATATTGATTACGTGAAGTGGTTGGAATCCCAAGGCGAAAGCAAATTGGCTTCGTTCAAGACGGGATCCTTTTCAAGGGTTTCTCGACCTGCAGATTTGAAATCTGAAGTTGTTGTGGGTAAGACAGAGTCTCGTTTGCAGCGTGACGGAGATCTTCTTAAGGGCTCCTTTAAGATGGATCGTTTAGCGAAGATGTTAAGTTATAAGTCCGCGATCAAGATCAATAACGAGGTTCAAGCAGGGGAAGAAGTGGATCTGATGAAGCTTCGTGAGTCTGCTTTGAAAGGATCTGATGTAGTGGTGAGTGCCGTTGTTCTTAATAAACAGGGCATGGAAGTGGATTCCTATTCTTTGAAAATTGAAAATTTAGGCACAGCTTCTGAGTCGATTGCTATTAAGTCGATTGAAGAAAGAGCGCTTCTTGGAGATCTGCCTGAGGCGCACGAACACCATGAGCATGAGGAATAGTTTTCTTCTTATTCTTTTATTTTCACTTCTGAGCAGTCTGGTCGGCTGCTCAGAAAATTCATTTTCGGGAGCCCCCGAAGATATTTCCCGTTCTTACGGTATTTTGGGTGGACAGGACGTGGCCGAGTCTGACCCGGTGGCTCGTTCGACAGTCATGCTTTTAAATCTTGAATCCAATGAAATTTGCACAGGCACCGCGGTGTCAGAGCAAGCCCTGGTGACGGCGGCGCACTGTGTTCCTCAAGAAAAAGAAAACCTTCAAGTGTTTTTCGCTGTGAATCCGCTGGATGAGAACACAGATCCAAAGGCGGTCTCTGTTGCAAAAATCATTGTGCATCCAGATTATAATTCGATAGAAACGATGAAGTCTGTGGATCTCGCTGTGGTGCTTTTGCAGGAAAAATTGCCCGGCAGTTATCAGTCAGTCTCGGTGGCAAGGGGCGATCGCCTTAAGGTGGGACGAGAGGTTCTTCTTGCGGGATATGGCAACAGCACTGCCAAAGAAGCGGAAGGATTTGGAAAGCTTCGTCAGGTCCTGGTGTCGGTTTCGGAGATTGCCGGGGCTTTCTTTGAGGTGGAGCAAAACCTTGGAAAAGGGATATGCGATGGTGATTCCGGTGGCCCTGTCTTCGTTGTTGAAGGGAAGACTTTGGCCTTGTTGGGGGTCTCAAAGCTTGTCTATGATAAAAACCACACCGGGGCGGACAACTGCCTGACCACCGCTCAGTTTGTTTCTGTAGCTCAAAAGCCAATCCAGGAATGGATTCTTAAGTCTCTTCTTCAGAGTACTCCACAACATTAACCGTGCGTTCTTTTTTAATCTGCTGAAGACGTTCGTGGACTTGTTCCGCCAGTTCTTCCAGATGTTTGAACTCATCTCCCGAGCGCAGCTTCAACGGAGATGGATTTCCATCCAGGGATTCTTTGAGGAAGCGTTCAAAGGCATAAAGGGGACCGGCAATACGGTGAGAAATCACTCGGCCCACGGCAAAAAGAATGGCGCAAAAGGCGACACAGATAATGACAAACGTGATCACATAGGGAACTAAGAATTTGTTAAGAAGAAAAGCGTTATTTCCCACGAGTTCCTGAATTGTGACCCGCATGTAGGTATAGGAAAATACCAGACAGATCAAAGTGAGGCTCAGTCCCACTCCCATCAGAACGAAACAGTACTTAAGCTGAAAAGGCATGTTGACCCAGTACTGCTTACGGACGTTGTTTTCGGGCCAAAGAAGTTCGCCTTCACGAATGATGGCATAGACAATCAGGGCATAACCCAGCCATTGAAGAGCATCCGCTAAATTGAACGCGGGGCTCGAAAGAGACGGCGTCCCGAGGACGATAAAGTCCACGACGTAACCCCACACGATTCGATCCGTCACATTGCCGATGATGCCACCGATGAGAATCGAAAGGCCTGAACGCAAAGTGAGGGATTTGATTGGTAAAAGATACTGAATTAGAGCGTAGGTACAAAGAAGAAACGCGCCTCCTGTCGATAGAGAGACGATACGAAGAACGGAAGGGAGGTCAGAAAAAAGACCCAGCATGGCGCCATGATTATGGTGCAGGACGAAGTGCAGCGGACCGAAAGATTTTAGTTCAGTGATTCCCGTCGCCCAGATCTTGGTGATGCGGTCGATGGACCAAGTTGCTAAAAGAGGAAGAATCACGATGAGCCATTCACGTTTTTTCATGCACTTCAGTCTAACAATTCACTCTGCTTCTTGCGAAGGAAAACGACACCCATTACCATAGCCTAGTCGTCTGAAGTTTGGACCGGTCTTTGGATTTAGTTACCAGGAGTACAACCCGTGAAGCTATTAGGTGTTTTTTTATTGTTTTTCTCATTGTCGACGCAGGCTCAAGAGCGTTTCAAAGCTCTTGATAAAGAGTTCCAGGCCTTAGCCAAAAAGTACGGCGTACAAACCAAGGATCTTGGAATTTATGCAACTGTCGGGGAAGGCCACGACATGCAGGTCTTGTTAGATGTGAACGGGAATAAGGTGATGATCCCAGCCTCGATCACTAAAATTGCCACGGCATCCGCTGTTTTATCCCAGTTTCCTCCCGGTTATAAATTCAAGACACAGCTTCTTGCGGAGGCGTCAGCGAAGAATGAAGTTTTGAAAGGACATCTTTATCTCAAAGGTGGCGGAGACCCTTCTTTTGTCTCTGAAAATCTATGGTTTTTAGTGAATGCTTTCACGCGCAATAAAATTAAGAAAATTGAAGGCGACATTATCGTCGACGACTCGTTGTTCGATAAGGTTCGCTATGACATGAGTCGCCAGAAAGAGCGAGTGGATCGCGCCTATGATGCTCCTGTGGGTGCGATGAGTTTTAACTGGAACTCGGTGAATATCTTTGTGCGCCCCAATGGTGTGGGAAATGGTGCGGAAGTCTTTATCGATCCTGAAAACGAATACATCCGCCTGAACAACAAGGCAAAAACAGTTTCAGGGTCTGGCAATGGTCTTTTGGCGGATCGCCAAGAAGACAATAAGTTTGCGGGGGATGTAATTCATGTCGGTGGATCCATCGGGCAGGGCCTGAAAGAGGTTGTTGTTTTTAAGAACATCACGCAGCCGGACCTTTGGGCAGGTTACAATTTGAAGGCTTTTTTGGCGCA
>JAHRXB010000015.1 GCA_019104905.1 Bdellovibrio sp. | reverse complement strand
TGAGTTCAATCCTTTACTTAGACATCCTAAATAATAAAATTTTCCCCGCTATTTGCAATCATGCACTCGTGGACTCGACCAAGAAAGGGCTCTTAAAGCATGGCGTGTTCTATATAATGGCGAACCATGGCCTCAACGTTGCGAAGTTCTTCATCAACGATTTGCCTCTGGGAAAGCAATTGATTGGAATCCGCCAGATTTGCTTTTAAAAAGGGAGCCATCCAGGGCTCAGCCTGAACAACCCCTTGTTGAAGTAGGAACTTCAAATAGAAGTGCATTTTCAAAACCAAAGGATCTTGAGTCGTCTCAATCGCCTTCAGCGTATTCCCAAGAAGATTATAAAGAAACTCTGAATTCTTATCGCCCTCTTGACTCACTTTACTGACGCACTCTAGGACGTGCAGTGCTAACTCTAAACGATCATAGTCCGTGCGAATACCGGGAAAGTCGTTAATGAGAGTGGCCTCTTGTAAAACATTGAGTTGCCCTTGTTCTGACTGTTTGAAGGTAAAACTCACAAAATGCGTGGGTTCAAGAACGCCCCCGCCAAAACGCTTCTTGCTACGCAAAGCTCCTCGGGCAATAAAAGACAGCTTTTCCCCTTGCGGGGACAACGCGTGAAGAATCAAGTCCGCCTCGGAATATTTGATCTTTTTTAGAATGATGAAGCGCTCTTTGCCTTGGGTCACACGGTCCAACTTTGCTGCTCTTTTAGTTCTTCATACGAAGATATCACGAGCTTGGCAAAGTCTTTTGTATTGAGAAGTTCCGGGCCCACGATAAAAAGTCCGCGCAACTGCTCCAACGTGGGCGTCGGCTCCCACCAATGGCGAAACATCTTCACCACGGACCAATGACACATATTTGTACTTTCAATCTTTTGCCATCCTTCTTGCGAAGAAAGGCCTAATTTTTTAAAAACCAGATTTGCCAGAGCTTCCGCACTCACATCATCGAAAACGCATACAGCGCGATCATATAGACGACTGGCACCGACTTTAAAATAAGGCTTTGCCACGTGAGCCAGCTCCTGCTCAAGCTTTTCCACTAAAAGGGTGTTGACCTCTCGTCCCTCGCGGGCGGCGGAAAGCTCCCTCAGAAAGCCCTCCGTCTCCCAACTCATATTCTGAGCCAACAGAAAAGGAGATCGGTATCTTTCTCCTAAAATAGCCACGGCCACTTGGGAGGTAAAGGAACAAAGACGGACTGTGTAAGGGCGGATCTCTGTCGTTTCATGGAAGTGTCTGGTGTGAGAAACACGAAAAGAAAAAATCCGTTTTTCATTAAGCAGCTTATCCAGCTCCTCAACAAAGGGATAGAGTTCCCCCGTGACCGGATGATCTTCACTGAACAAAACAAAATTAGTATCTTTTTTTAAACCCTCAACCCATTCTTTCACATCATCGAGCTGAAGATGGGAAAGGGCATTCACTTCGTAAGTTTCTTTATAATAATAAGGAAGTAGACTTTCAAAAACGGAGGTCTGCCCCAAAATCACGCCGATTGATTTTTTATGAGACATAAACTGTGCCGTTCCTTGAGACACCTCAAAAACAGCCTGAGCCAACCCATGAAAACTGCGCGCGCGCAGACGAGGTTCTAAACCCAAGGAAGACTTCACTTTATCATTTAATTCTTCCCAGGTTTCCGGGCGCACTACATCGATGAACATACTTTTAAAAATTTATCAGATTCTCCCTGAAAAGAGAGTGAGACCAAGGTCTTATTTTGAGAGTGAATTTGAGTAAGAGTCGCAGGAACATTACAATCAAAGCAAGGTTTTAGGAGTTTTCTATGAAAAAGATGGTGTTATTCGTTTTCTCTCTTCTTGGTGTTTTAGCAAGTTCCCCGGCACAGGCTCTTTTTGAAGCGCGCGTCTCTTATGGGCTTCTTACCAGTGCGGCCGACCTGGGGCCTCTGTGCCCGACGTGTTCCGCCTCCGCCCCTGCGATTGTTCCTACTTACGGACTTGGTGCTGATGCGATTCTAACTTTGCCCCTACCGTTAATTCCAGGAGTGGGAATTCGTTATGAGAATATGGGGCTCACCGCCAGCAACGGCGCTTTGGATTTTAAGGCCGATTATTCTCGCACGGCTTTGATTATCAATTGGCGCCCACTGAATAATATTATTTATCTCGGACCTATCTTCACATACGGGCTCTCTCACTCAACATCACTGACAGCAAAAGAAAGCGGCGTTACAAAAGCAGATTTTTCAGCGAACTCCGTCACATCATACAGCGCAGGTCTGGAGGCGGGACTCAATCTTCTTGGTTTCACAGCAGGAGCTGAGATGGGATATATTGACTTCAGATGGAAAGATGCAAAGGACTCCACCGGTAACGCGCCTACTCAAGATATTAATATGAGCGGAACTTACGCAAAAATCCTGCTCGGTATTTCTATTTAAGTGTCGAAATCAGAACACCTCTGCTAGACTTAACTCTGAGAGGTGTTCATGACAAACAAACGTATCGAATGGCCAGTGGCACTTTTTCTCATTATCAATCCTCTGGCGACACTCATTCTAGCCCCCATTTATTTTTATTATTACGGATTCCAATGGGATATTCTTCTCTTTGCTCTGATCTTTGCCGCTGCAACGAATCTTAGTATTACGGCCGGATATCACCGTTTATTTTCACATAAAAGCTATGATGCACATCCTTTGGCCAAGGCATTGTTCTTGTTGGTCAGTGCCTCGGGTTTCCAAGGTTCTGCGCTGAAGTGGTCTTCGGATCATCGCCGTCACCATACTCATATTGATGGCGAAAAAGATCCGTACAATATCAACAAAGGCTTTTGGTACGCCCACATGGGTTGGTTATTCTATAAAGATTCTGTTGATCAAAAAATTCACGCACCAGATCTGGAAAAAGACTGGATGGTTCAGTTTCAACATAAATATTATGTGCCTCTTGCCATCCTCACGGGATTTGCGTTTCCCACTCTTATTGGCTGGATGATGGGTTCTGCTTTGGGAGGACTCATCATCGGAGGCGGTCTGCGTATTGCTCTCACTCAGCAAAGCACCTTCTTTGTGAACTCGCTCTGTCATACTTTAGGAAAACAAACTTATTCCAAAGAAATCTCTGCGAGAGACTCATGGTTTGTTGCCATCCTCACTCACGGTGAAGGCTACCACAACTTCCATCACAAGTTTCAGATCGACTACCGTAACGGCATTAAGTGGTACCACTGGGATCCAACCAAATGGGTGATTCGCTCACTGAACTTCATGGGCTTGGCGACAAAACTGCGTCAGATCTCTCATGCCGAAATCCTCAAGGCCCGTCTGCAAGCTGAAGCCGCAGAACTTAAAAAACATGGTTTTGCCGATGAAAAGCTTTTGGCGATGAAAGAAAAGATCCTTGAAGCACAGAATAAGATGAAGAAACTTCGCGAGGACTACGAGCAATTTAAAGTCGATGCGGCTCGCAAACGTGAAGAACTGAAAGAAGCTTATGACCACAAGCTGGTCGAAATTAAGCGCGAGATGGAAATCGCCAAACTGGAATTCCAACTGGGAATGAAACAGTGGCAAGTCTGTCTTCGCTCTGTGTAACCAACAGCAAAAGACTCAAAGTAAAAAGGGAGCTTCAACAAGCTCCCTTTTTTTATTTGCATGATTTTGCGCTGTTATTAAAGAACCAGTGAAACTTCGAAGGGTCCGTACTGTTACGCTCCCTCTCATCGGTGAATGGAGAGTTGCTTTTTTCTCGCCACTCTTTATGAGCTTCACAGTCCTGAGCGCGATACTCTTCATTGATAGCCAGCATATCCTGGAAGGAGGGAAGATATCCCTTCTTTTTATAAAATTCTTCTTCTTTTTGATAGATGTTCTTTTCTAGAACTTTTGCGACGGCCTCAAATTGCACATTCGTCTTAAGACTGTCCATGGGCATATACTTAGGAAGAGTGTCTGCTACTAGACCAAACTGACGGACAAATTTTGCAAAGTAGGCTTTGATGGAGTGCCCTGCGGCCCAATGAAAGGTGTAATCCTTTTCAATCATCCACGAGTAAACACTTTGCAAGACAGCATCTTGCATACGCACCTGACGTAAAAGAGGATAATGTCTGTACTCTGCAACAAAATCAAATCGAGGGTCGACTTCGATATCATAGGGAGCAAACAAGGTCGGCTTCGTCACCCCAAGGCTTTTGGGATAGTCTGTGTTTTTGAACTTCGAAACCGAGCTGCGATACTTGGGAATAATGAACTTTCCGTCGGAAGCTACGTCGTAGGCATAACGAATGACTTCAGAACAGAACAGTGATGAATAGTCCTCATCGTCCATGGCAAAGTCATAACGAATTCCCTTTTTATTATCCAAGGCGGCTTTTGCTTTGTCATACATCTTTCGCGCCGCCAATTTTGCCAAAGCCTCATCCGGCTGACGATAAAGTGCGACACGCGCATCTTCAGTTTGGCGCCATTTTTCAAGAGGTGTCACAATCGTACCGTACTGAATCAAAGCCTCTACAACATACTTTTTCCCGGCTTTATCTTCACCGACAATCGCCAAATGCGAAAAGTTCCCCTCTTCGTCACCAATACGAGCGATCATGGCAGAAACGTAGGACTTTCCACGAATCAACATCACGTCACCACTCTTAAGCTCAAAATCCGCAAACTTCGAGTTCGTCCAGGTGTTCGGTTTTGAATTCGACATAATTGGACTTGCTTTGAAGTTGTAAACTTTTTGACTGAAAAGCCATTCCAACAAATACTCCTCGGCAAAACGGGCATATTGAAAACCTTCGCGGATTTTCTGAATACAGTCCTTATTCAACTCGTTGCGGGAATCGAACTCTTTCAGTTTTTCATGAAGAACCACGCGAATTTGGAAGATCGTATCCATCACTTCGGGACCATGAATCTTAAGGGATTCAACTTCCTGTGCGTTTTTAGGAATGAAATGATCTGCTGGCAGGTAGTACATATAGTCCGTCACCTGATTCACAAACTTCGCGCAGCTATTGGGGTTAAAGATCTGAGGATTTGAAAGGTCATTCAAAACCTTTTGGCTTCCTGTAATCAACTCTTCCGAGCTCGCGGGGTGGCGGTAAGAAGAAACGTCTGCTGCTTTATGAAATGGGCTCTGACAAGCCACCAAGGTTAATGCAACAGCACCACCTAAGATGTATTTATTCATCATGATATTCTCCCCGGATATTCCTTTTCTTCTCGGCAAATCCGCGCCTTTTCATAACACGACCTTCGTTTAACGATTTGACAGGAGGAGGCCTCTTTTGGCTTGGACGCGAGAACATCTCAGAATGAGACACCACCTTCCCTTTTAAGCTATTGAATTTACTCAATGCGCCTATGGCAAACCTCTTGCTCCTATGAAGTTCGAGGAGGCCTCCGCATGAAAACTGCTGCGCCCTATCTGTATAAATTGTTGCTCCTGAACTTGTGCTTCACTGTTGGGTGGGGCTTGGGCACTCCTGCGATGACCTCATTGGATCTGTCTTCCAAGGAAGAAAGAGGTTTTTCCCTTCCCTTCCGCCTAAGCAACAACAAGAACAAGGATTCCGATAAGAAATCCAAAGATGACGGCTCCTCTTCTAATCAGGAAGAAACGGCTCCCGTCATTGAACATGCCTTAGATCAAATTGACCGCGCCAAACAAGTGCAAAATCTCATTGGCAAGCAGGACATGACCTCCAATAGAAATTGCGAAGACTGTGAAAGAGAACTGCGCAGCATCCGCTATATGCAATGCAATCGTCAAAATGACTATCTTGAAAATGAACTTGAAAAGTTAGGCCAAGGACATACTCTTTTTGCCCAACTTGCGACCGCCAAAATTGAGCGTGAATCTATAATTAAACCGGCCTGTATGCGCATGAGCATGGAGGCGAAATTTTCGGCTTCCAGCAAGGTCTTCCGACAGTGTTCGCCCGAGGGAACTGGCTCCGCTGCTTTCAGGCCCTGTATTTCAGAGAACTACTTTAAGCTGATCAACAACAGCTTCGATCTGGTCAGTTCCTGCATGAAAGATATTATGGCTCCAGAGGCTTCCGATGAAACTCAAAAGCTGGATGTTCGAGCCGTCTACGCTCTGATCAATGTCGAATCCGGTTTTCACGTCAATGCCATGAGTGGAACAGGGGCCGGCGGGATCGGTCAGTTTACCACCCCCGCGATTCAAGACGTGAATCAAAACGAATTGCGCAATATTCGTATTTCTTTAGAAAACAATCCCAACCCCCAGTGTGGTCGCCTCTCAATGGAATTTTTAGACTCCTTAGAGCCGATCCGCCCGCAAAAGGCTCACTCGTGTGACAGGATTTCACTCTCCAATGGAAATCCGATTAAAAATATGATCTACACCTATGCCTATCTGAAAGGCGTTAAGAAAGATCTCAGTACGATGATTTTTGAGAATCGAAACTACAAAAATAAGTTCAAACTTTCTGAATTTGATCTTAACAAAGTGAAACGCGCCTTGATGGTGTGGTCTCACAACACGGGACCGGCGGGGACGTGGACGCCCGCAAAAACTTTACTGAATACCTTCTATCGTAATCGCCCGGTGACGGACGCCGATGAGTTTATCAATCAACTGCAGCAGTATATGCAAAAGTTCCCAGCCAGTGCCAATAAGAGTCCGGCACGTCGTAAAGAGACTTCGCGATACTTCCCGGAAATAACTAGTACCCTAACCAATATCGAAAAGAATGTCGGAGGTGGCTCATGCGTCAATTTCTAATCGCTCTTAGCCTTCTGGTCGCAACAACTTCCGCTTCGGCCTTTCATGATTCCGCAACGATTACCGTTACGGAAAAACTGATTATTCATATTGAAAAAATGGAAGACACGCAGCTCCGTCTTAAGGCTTTGGAGAAATATAAAGATTTCCTTTTTGAACGCCTTAACCAGATCGAACTTCCCGAAAACTTTATGGCTCTTTCAAATGACAATCCCGTTATTGAGGAGTACCGAAGCCTGACTGAATTTGACAACTACATCAATCTGATCCGCATGAAGGAAATTACTCAGAAGGACTGCCAACGCGCGAAAATGCGCATTGAGACCTCCACCAGTCGGGAAGGGGGCATGGTCCCTGAAGCCGAGGTGGCTTTGAAGGTTCTTTCTGCTTTGTGCCGATAAGCTTATTTGAAAGGGTTCTCACAAAGAGAGCCCTTTCATCAATTGCGCCGCAATGGGATTACTGATCTTGCGTTCTGCTGCCATCAACCAAATCTCTTCATAGATTCCTTTTAAAGTCCCTAATACAATCAGCTTCTTTTCCTTAATCAAGTCCGCTGCCGCGACTTCCGCAATCGGAATCAATCCCACACCCTCTTGGCCTAAAAGCTTTTGCAAACTGGTGTCTTGAGTTTCCACGGTTCGATCCACACGAATTCCACTGACTTTAAAAAAATGATCCAAGTCACGGCGAAGTTTGCTGTGCATGGTTGGAAAAATAAAAGGCTGTCCCTCGAGCGACGCAGGAAAACCTTTACGTAGATGTTTGTATTTTGGAGCCCCACACACGACGACATTCAATTTCGCGATCGACTTTGCATAGACTGTTTGAAAATCCACATTCGGAGGATAGTTCGACAACAGAAGGTCAATTTGATGCGCACTGAGTTCGCGCAAAAGATCCCCGCCCGCGCCCTCTAAAACAGAAACACTGCAATTACCATATTTATAGGCCTGCAAAATGACTTCTAAGATAATGTGCTTGGGAACACTATCTAAAGCACCAATTTGCACGTGGATGCGATTGTTTTGCAGACGCTCTTCCAGCGCCTCCACCATTTCCGCCCCCAGGTTAAAAACCTGATCCGCATATTCATAGGCAATCTTTCCTGCCTCGGACAGATAAAGTCTTTGTTTGCGACGTTCAAATAGCTTCTTTCCTAAAGAGTCTTCCAGCTGCTTCAGTTGGGTGCTTAAGGTCGGCTGTCCGATCTTGAGTTTCTCAGCCGCTTTGGCGATGCTCCCCTCTTTGGCAATCGTATAAAAGTAATGAAGATGGTGATAGTTCAGCCATTGAGAGTGACTTTCAGTTTTTACCGGCATTTGGACCTCTTCGTTAAAAACAAATAACTTGTTAAAGATTATCTATTTTTTAAAAATAGTGGAAGAGACTATACTCCTAGTGCGCTGCCAAATACATCGATTCTTGGCACACAACACTGTCCGGAGGAGACCTCGTGACACAAACCCTGCTTTTCCCTTTTTCTGAGTATTGGTGGTTTTATATCGCCTTCAATCTTTTTGTCATAGCGATGTTAGCCCTGGACCTGGGGGTTTTCCACAAACACTCCCATGCCGTGAGTTTTAAAGAGGCTGGAATTTGGTCCGCCGTTTGGGTCAGCCTGGCTTTGCTTTTTAACGTTGGGCTGTATTTTTACTCTCTCAATAAATTTCCCGATCCGGCGATCGCCAAAGAAGTCGCGCTGCAATTTCTTACCGGTTTTGTCATTGAAAAATCTCTTTCCATAGACAACATCTTTGTCTTCGTCGTGGTCTTTGGTTTCTTCGGAGTTCCCGCAAAATACCAACATCGCGTTCTGTTCTTCGGTATTATTGGCGCCTTGATCTTCCGCGCGATCTTTATCGCCCTGGGATCCATCTTGATGCAATATCAGGCCGTCGTAGTGATCTTTGGAGCCTTCCTGATCATCACGGGTATTAAAATGATGTTTCAGCCCGACAAAGAAGTGGACCCCTCAAAAAACTGGATGATTCGACTTCTAAAGAAGTACATTCCTGTTCACGACCGTATGCATGAGGATCACTTCTTTGTCGTTGAAAAAGGCATTCGCTATGCCACTCCTCTTTTTGTGGCCTTGGTGTTCCTCGAGTTTACTGACATCATCTTTGCCGTCGACTCCGTGCCTGCGATCTTCGCCATCACCAACGAACCCCTGATTGTCTTCTCTTCGAATATTTTTGCAATCTTGGGTTTGCGCTCTTTGTACTTCCTGCTGGCGGGTGTGGTCGACAAGTTCCACCTACTCAAGTACGGGCTTGCTGCGGTCCTGGTCTTTGTCGGGCTTAAGATGGTCTGGCTTAACAAACTTTTTGATGGGCACTTCCCGATTGGTTTATCCCTCGGAATCATTGCGCTTTTCATCGGTGGATCGATCGTCGCTTCTTTACTAATTCCAAAGAAAGCATGACAAAGACCCCTAAGTTCCTGATAATGGGACTTAGGGGGGCTTTTTTATGACCAGAAGACTCTTCTTTGCGCTTAATGCGACGGATCCTCTTTCCGAAAGCTTTCTGCCCACGTTCAAAAAATTGAAAATCAATGCAGACCGCAGAGAAATCGCCATCAAATGGGTGCCCCTTGATAACTTTCACATCACCGTGAGTTTCTTGGGAGATCGCCCCACCGAAGAACTTCCCGCGATTCAAGAGGCTCTGAAAGAGGCTTGCGCGCAAGTCGCCCCCTTTGATCTTAAAATTGAAGATATGGGTGCTTTTTCGAATGAACACGACGCCCGGGTCCTGTGGCTGGGAGTTCAAAACAAGAAATGCCTGGGCCAGTTTAAACATCTTCTGGATCAAATTCTGACGGAAAAGAACTTGCTACAAAAGCCCGATGAACGAGTTTTCTCTCCGCATCTGACCTTCGGGCGACTGCGCAATCCCCGCAGTGTGAAAGACATGATTTCCCCGTTCAAACGAAAGAGTTTCGGCAAAATTCATGTCGATGAAATTGTTCTGTATGAGTCTAAGATGCAGGGGAATTTTCCGATTTATACGCCGTTAGCAAGAGTCAAACTGACCGGCAAAGAAAAGGACTTGGAAGAAGGCTCTACAGAGGGAAACCACTTCCTGTCCCCTCTGCCCTAGGGTTCCGAGAGAGAACTCTCTCAGAACTACCGCTGGAGTCCTCGCGACACATCGAAGATCGAAGTTGTCTCAAGAGCAGAGGACTCCAATATTTCCCATCTACTTCAAACGAGTATCCAACAACTGAGTCAAAGCCGTCAAAGCATCCACCCAAGTGAAGATACCGACCAACTTGCCGTTATCGACAACAAGAGCAGACCCGAATTTTTTTGAGGCCATCTCAGCGCAAACTTCGGACAAAGTTGCATTGGGTGATACAGTGTATGGATCTTCAGAAAACGCTTCAGAGACTTGAACTTTCTCTGGATCAACATCTTTAAAGCTTGCGACCAACTTGATATCACGGTCTGACAAGATACCAACCAAACGTCCACCATCCAAAACTGGCAAGTGACGAATCTTCAAAGCCAACATTGTTTTTTCTGCTTTTGCCAATGTTTGATCCGCACCGATTGTTTCCGGTGAAGTGGTCATGTACTTCTGAATTGTAGGTGTTGCTTTCATCTAGAACCTCCCTTGGTAAAGTGAAACTTTTAGATCTTTATCGGCTTCAAGGCTCTCACTGTGCCCTTGCGATCTGCAAGAATCCAGAGATCTCCTTGAATAATCACATTCGTGAATGCGCCCTTCCAACCCTCTTCGGGTTGCCACTTATAAAGTAACTTTTGTTCATCCCGAGTGTAAACATAAAGCCCCTCAGCCCCAGGCAGAATCACGTGACCGTCAGCGTCCAAGACGACAGACGCATAGTTCATGCCTTTTGTTGGCACTGGAAGCACCCAATCCAAAGTCTTATTCCTGAGATTAAATTGATAAATCTGACCATGAAGATCCGCGATCAAAAGATGATCGCCGCGAATCACCGCCTGGCTGATCAGCGCCCCGGAGGTGTTGAAGGTGAAATAGTCTTTCCCGGTTTTTTTATCATAACAAGCCAATTGCCCGTAGTGCGTGTTCTTATAAACATCTCCCACACCAAAACACACGACGTCTTGCCATAAAGAAGGAACGCCCCAAGCCGATGTCGGCAGATTCTTCTGCCAAAGAACTTGGCCTGTTTGAACATCCAACGCATAAGCTTTGGTCGCCTTCTCTTCGTATCCCATATCTAAGCCCGTGCCGATATAGACACGTCCATCCTCAATCAAAGGATAAGAATCCACATGCCCTTCATTAAACTGCCACACCTTTTCCATTGTGCGAGCGTCCACGGCGTAGAGACCGTCTTTTCCCGCAGGAGCTAAGAGCCACGCATGATCTCCCTGTTGCGCCAGCACAGCGGCACGCTCAATATGCCCTTCGGTTTCAAAGGCTTTAAGGAAGACGCCCTCTTTCAAATCAAAAGAATAGAGACGCGCATGGTGGGTCAGGTG
>JAHRXB010000013.1 GCA_019104905.1 Bdellovibrio sp. | reverse complement strand
ACACCAGCGTTTATATCCCTCATCAAATTCAGAGAATCCTGTCCGTTGGAGAGAATTGCTTTAAGTTGAAGAACGGTCTGAATTGTCTGCACAAGAATTTGCGTTAAGACCACCACGTCACCGCCGAAAAGGTCTGCTCTTGCGGAAATAGGTGCTAGCGTCATCGCAATTGAAAAGATCCCAACAAAAATCTTCTTTCTCATGTCGACATCCTTAGATTCATCGCCTCCACGCCAAGAGGAGCTTCCTTTGCTGCTCGTAAGATTGCGCCCTTCAAATCAAGGCCTTCCTTCATAAGGCTTTGCAAAAAGACATTATCTGCCGCATCACTTGTCGCGATCCAATACTCCAGCGGCGAAGGCATAATTCTTAGAACCTGCCGACTGTCCCCTTTCATTAAGAAAGCTTCACTGAAAACACCTTTCTTCCTTTCAAGCGTTTCCACCAAGTGCGTTTCCTGACTGTTCAAACGCAACGTCTCCTTAAGAACCTTCGTATCTCCTTGCTGCATAAGAATGAGCTTTGTCGCCGTATTGTTGAGAATGGCCGACCCGATGGAACTTTGAACAATTTCCTCAACACCTTGTGTGATAAAAGTGATACCTGATCCCGTCTTTCTCAAAGTCCTCGCTGCATACTCCATGAAGGAGCTAGCAGCTTTACTTTTTAATAATTCCCACGCTTCATCCAAAAGGACTCGCTTCGATACACCTTTGTTCTGCTCGACTTGATCTAAAATGAAATTCGTTAGAATCAAAGTCATGACAGACTGAAGATCGGGATATTGAGAAAGTCCTTTTAAATCAAAAGCCACAACGGGACTGTCCGCTCTAATCTGCCCCTGACGATCAATGAGTTTTCCATAGGCAGAGTCCCCGATCCACGGGTAGAGAAGCTTTGCCACTCTCTTGAGCGATTCTTCTTTCGACTTTTCACAATGCTTTGCAAAATCCGAAATCTGCGGCGATCTACCGGGCGTCTTTTTTCTGACAACTTCAAATACATCGGTCAGAGCCTCTTCAATCAGGACCCGATCAAACCGACTGAGCTTTTCACCTTCATCGACAATCATCTGCTCAATGATATTGACCAAGGCCTTAACTTTCTCCGCTGATAGGGGAATGCTCGGATCATTCTGCGCAAAGGGATTGAGAGCATAATCTTCCGAAAGATTGATTTCGAAATACTGTCCTCCCATTAACTCGGTAAGCTTCTTATAACTTCCTCCGATATCAATGATGAAGAGCTTTACTCCTCGGGCGATCTGTTGAAGCATCAAGAAATTATTCATGAAGCTTTTGCCCGTACCGCTTGAGCCAGTGACCAGCATATTGTAATTGGTAAGCCTTGAATCATATGGGTCCATCGCAAACAGAGAGCCCGTCTTCGCGTGTGTCAGAATCATAGGACGCAAGTCACCGAAATTTCCACCGTAGAGTGGTAGGAAGTCTGCAAGATTGTTGGATTTCATTTTTTTGCCGCGAATCAGATTTAAAGGGCTTCCGATCATTTCATTCGAAAAAATCTTCCATGCGCCGACGGTTTCTTGAACACCTTCAGCACCGCTCATTTTGCGAAAACGAGAAAGAACCTCTTTCGTACGAAGATTCAAGGATTCACGACCTGCTTTGGTATTGTCGTCGCGAAGAATGATAACAAGCTCCGCCACAAAGACCCTTTGCCCTGTGTCGATAATTTCACGAATAAGATCTGTCGTTTGTTGGAGTCGGGATTCCCCTTCAAGATCACTCACTCTTCCATTGTTCTGACTTGTCAGAGAATGGGCCATACGGCGCTTTTGCTCCAAAGCCCTCACCTCTTTAGCCTGATCCGGGATGTAAAAGGAAAATACCAGCTCATACTTAAAACCCATATTAAGGAATAAGCTCATCATTCCCGCATAGGTCACTTCAGGCAGAGTTTTTAAAGTCAGCACTCGGGTCAGAGTTCGATCTAGTACAAAATCCTCTTGGTCCAAAATCAAATCCCCAAAAACCAACTGATTTCGCGGAGATTCGTTTTCTAAAGAGTCAGGTCTATCCGTAATCGTTGGATGAGCGACCTCCCTTGATCTCATTGGATTCAGATGTTTATAAATTAAAGAGACCATCTCTTCTTTAGAAAGAGCCTGCGACGCAAAACCCGCAGAACCCAGGACCGCTCTTGAACTTTCCAAAGCCTGGGAGAGTCCCTGTAAAGCACTTACAAAGTCATTGCCATAAGTGACTGCAAACTTCTGAGTCTTTTTTAAGGACAAAGAGGCTGGTTTTTCAGGTGGCTCGGTCTTTAGAAAAAGAAACATTCGCGGTCTAAAAACTTCTTCTCGCGCTATCTGTTCTGCGAGTTTTCCAACTCGTCCGGCATCTAGCTCTTTAAGAAACGGAATCTCCGTTGAGGAAAGACCTTTGTGCTGCTCAAGCATATCTCCGAACTCAGTTTCTACCTTCAGATAAATCTGCGCCGTCATTTTCTCCGGTAATGAATTAATAAAGGCTCTGAGATTTAAGGTAAGATGGTTGATCCTATCTGCATCGAAGCACTCAATATCCTGAGGCAAGATTTCTACGCCACTTGCTAAGGACCCATCCCATAAGATCATATGAGCTGTAAATCCACATTCAAACTCCCAATAAGGCAAGGATTCGCACAAAGCTGTATTATTCATTAGTACCTCCTTTCAACAAGGGTTTGTAAGTTTCATCCGAAGCATTGGCGGGGCGAACAATCGGCGAAAGAAGATGTTCGAAGTAATGCTGGATATAGTTGTCTGGCTTTCCTCTTTTGAAAAAGAACAGCATCAGCCCAAGCACTAGGCTTGTCCCAAAGACCATCGGAATCTTCATCGAAGTTCCGCCAAAGATCAGGTTTTGAATGGACAAGTTTAATAAAAGAAAAAGTACATCTGAAAGCTCAAAGCCCATGATCTTGCTTTTTGTCTCTAATGTTCTTGGGACATTGGAAGTCAGTAGTTCTTTATTATCTCCCACCGCTACCTCACCGTTTGGGAAATCAAATCCGCGATAGACTGAGCCCCAAAACCAATCGCGGTGCCGATGATCGCGTATATAATGTGCTTTTTTGCGTTTTCGTTCCCTGTAATAAAGGACAATCCCGCCAATGCAATTCCGATCACTGACAAGACAGGTAAGATCACTCTAGTAAGTTTGGTTTGTACTCCCAAAAGAGATGACTCCACACTTGCTTGCGCCAGAAGCGGCACTAATGAGAACGTTAAGAGCAATAGCAGCGCGCACCCAAGGGTCGCTTTACTTCCTTCCGATAGAAGAACCTTAGCCTGCCGCATAGAACTCCTCTGTCTGCTCTTCATTAGGAAAAAGACAAAGATAGATCTCTTCAGTTAGCAGGTGAAACTTCATCTTAATATGAAGGCCTACAAACTCACCTGAACCTACTTTTTGCCAGCTCGTCTTTACTTCTTGAGATTGCGATTGGAATTCTTCAAGAGACAAAATGACATAGTTGGATGTGCTTTCATTTTCCCTAGTGAGAAAGTACTGATTGGTGGGAAACATCCAAAGCTTCACTCGGAAGGTCTTTGCCCCTGGCTTTAAGTATGCAATACCGACTTTTTCGTATTCGACAAGTTCATCATTAGGCCCCATGGTTCCACGAACCAAGAAAAACCGGTCAGCCTTCCTTATCGGAATGACATTACCTTCACTATTCATAAGACACACCCCCTTGTATTTTTTTATGTTTAAGATGCTGATTGATATTCAAGGTCCTCGTCCTCCTCTCGAAGTCCATTGG
>JAHRXB010000304.1 GCA_019104905.1 Bdellovibrio sp. | reverse complement strand
TTGTCGCTATCGCGAAATATGAGAGCGCCTACAGTCCCACTTCGCGGATGCACGAGACCACCATGGGTACAGACCCCGTGACTCGACAGCCCGTGTATTCTGAGGGACTCTTGCAGCTATCTTATCAAGACATTCAATGGGCTCCGTGGTGTAAGTTTGATTGGTCCAAAGACAAGAACCTCTCTGCGACGGACCCTAAAAAAACCATTCTCGATCCCTATTTGAATCTGGATTGTGGTGTTGGTATCATGGCGAAACAAATCAAAAGCAAAGGCTCTATTGTCGTTAGTTCCGGGGTTTATTGGGCGGTGATCAAATCTGGTGGTCGCTATCAACAAATCAGCAGTATCCAATCTATCGTCAAATCACTCTCTTTGTGCAAATAGTACACTGTACCTAAAAAGGGAAAAAATAGCGAGCTTTTGGGCCTGAGATCGTTTATCTTGGGCCCTTCTAATATCTGAAAGGTCCCTCTTAATGACTCCATTGACAACAGTCGATAATTTCGAAAGCTTCGGTCTCAGCGCGCCCGTTATGGCGGCTATGCAGGACATGGGCTTTACGACGCCTACTCCTATTCAACGCCAAGCTTTGCCTCTTTTGCTCGCCGGAGCTCAAGACTTCATCGGTCTTGCCTCCACCGGTACGGGCAAAACCGCTGCTTTCGGTATCCCTCTTATCGAGAACATTGATGGCACCCTCAAAGACACCCAAGCTCTTGTGATGAGTCCGACTCGTGAGTTGGCTCTGCAAGTGGCCGAACAACTGACCCTTCTTGGTAAGAAAAAAGGGGTTCGTGTTGTGACTATCTACGGAGGCGCCAGCTACCGTACACAAATGGATGGCATCAAACGAGGCGCTCATATCGTCGTAGCGACTCCCGGCCGTCTGGTTGACTTCCTGGAACAGAAAATCATCAAACTTCAAAAAGTAAAAACCGTGGTCCTTGATGAGGCCGACGAAATGCTTTCCATGGGCTTCAAAGAAGACATGGAAACGATTTTGAAAGCGACTCAACCTGAAGACTCAGACTCTCAACGCGCGGCTTGCCGTACCTGGTTGTTTTCCGCAACGATGAGTTCTGAAGTTCGTCGTTTGGCTGACACCTATCTTGAAAAGCCAGAAACTGTTCAAGTGAATAAAGTTGGTGCTGCGGATACCATTGAGCAAGTTTATTACACGGTCAAAAATTCCTATAAAACGGAAGTGATTGGTCGTTTGTTGCAAACTCTTCCTGAGTTCTACGGCATTATCTTCTGCCAAACAAAAATGGAAGTGGCAGAGCTTGCAGACGTTCTTACTCAACGCGGATTCCCCGCCGACTCTTTGCATGGCGATAAGAGCCAGCAAGAGCGTGAAGCGACATTGAAAAAATTCAAACAGCGCCAAGTGAAGGTGATCGTGGCAACAGACGTGGCTGCGCGTGGTTTGGATATCAAAGATCTTACTCATGTGATCAATCACTCTCTTCCTTGGGATGCTGAATCTTATGTTCACCGTATCGGCCGTACGGGTCGTAACGGTCAAAAGGGTGTGGCCATCACTTTAGTCAACCCAGAGCAATTGAACCTTCTTCGTCGTGTGATGATCACCACCAAAGCGGTATTAACCAAAGGTGTGGTTCCTTCGGCAGATGAAGTTGCTGGTCTGAAAATTAAAGACGTTTTAGACCGTGTTGGAACTATGGATGCGGAAGCGCCTGAGTTGCAATTAGCCGGTGATCTTATTCAAGATCTTATCCAAGCAGGCGACATCGATTTCAAAGAGCTTTCAAAAGAAGATCTTCTGGCGCGTTTTATTGTCGCTTACTTCCCGAACGTGTTCGTGAAGAAAGACATGATGCTTGATTATATGGGCGACCGTATCCCTCGCGAACTTTTACCTCGTGACCCTCGTGAAAATCGTTTCACACGAGGTCGTGACGACGGGGGCCCTCGCAGATCTTCTGGTGGTGTCCGTGGCGGCGATCGCGGTGGATATCGTGCGAGAAGTTCAGATCGCTCTGAGCGCCCTGAAAGATCCGAGCGTTCCTATGATCGCCCTGCTCGTTTTGATCGCGGTGGGGATCGTCCTGTCGAACGCAGTGAACGATCTGAACGCGGAGAACGCCGTGATCATAGCGGAATTAAGCGCTTTCGCGGTCCCAAGAGACCCTATCGCGATTAATAGATCACCGCATTTTTTGTCATAAAATTGTAAGAAATTGAACAATGGGAAGGCCAAGCCTTCCCATTTTCTTTAAGAGGTCGGCATCATGATTGCTTTGTGAGCACGCATGGAGATGTCGATGACAAAAATTCTATTTACCTTAGTCTTATTCATATCTTGCAATTCCATAGCAAAACCCTATAGCGCCCTCCAAAATGAGAGCCGTCTTCAGGGGGCCGCCCCCTGCTCTACCTGCACACGCCCTGTTGAGCAAAGCCTGGAACAGATCCGCGACATGCAAAATATCTTAACGATGGATGCCAGTGCCGAGAACATTTTCGACATTAATGAAGTCATGAACTTCGCAGACAAATGCGAGCCCTTCGCCGGCGAACAGGACCTCGGAAAATGGGGATTCATCATCGTGAATCAAATGCATCGCGAACGCTATGAAGAACTTTATAAAGGAAGTCCTGACCTCCTTCGCGTCTGTCCTAATTACAACGGCCTGAATGACGATGGCAAAGAACTGGTATGGGTGATGATTCTAAATGCCATGGCTCATCTTGAAAGTTCTTGCGACAAAACTTCGAAGGCAAAAGGTCCTAATGGCTCCCTCGTCGGACTTCTGCAACTGCATAGAGGTCGAGAAAATGCTTATGCGGAAGGATGCCGCGTCGGAGACGGCAATACTCCGACGGGGACCTTTCGCTGCGCTCTTTCTATGATCAATGGACAACTTGAAAGAGATGATGCTCTTTTTAGCAGAAAATCTTATTGGGATGTTTTACGCCCTCAGGCCCGCTCTCAAAAATACCTCAAAGTACAAGCTGCCATTAAGAAGCTCTCTATCTGCAAGTAGGACAAAAAAAGGGAGACTTGAGGTCTCCCTTT
>JAHRXB010000301.1 GCA_019104905.1 Bdellovibrio sp. | reverse complement strand
CCCCTCAACCCAGCCCCTCTAAAAAACCGCCCACTTTTTAGACACAATCCCCGAAAAACCCGTCAAGCTGCATTTTTCTTAATTCAAAAGTCCAGTGTTTTAGCCCTTTTAAAGTGTCTCAAAAAAAAGTTTCAACTAGCCCTAAATTCTCACCATGAAACGCCGATAGGTACAAAGTGAGTCAATTTGGCTTTGTTAATGTTTCAAAAGGGGAGGACTAAATGTCACGCACAGTAATGATCGTGGTGAGCGATAACCAGGAAACAATCGAAAATACGAAGAAGTACTGGGAGAACCATGATGTGACAGTTCAAGCTTATTCGTCAGCTCAATGGCGCGAAGGTCTTGATAATGCATTTTTCAGACAGCAACTAGTAGCAGGTGTTCCAGCTTTGATTTCTGGTTCAAGTCCTGTGAATTCCGATGTCGGTGGAAACGTAATTCAGTTCCCAACTCCGACAGCAACAGCATCTAGCGTACAAAAGATGGAAGAGCTCGAAGCTCAGGCTATCGAAAACGCGATTGTTCAGTACAAGGGTAACTTGACTGAAGCGGCAAAAGCTTTGGGTATCGGTCGTGCGACTCTTTACCGCAAAGTGAAACAATACCACATTGATCCTTCTGCGGCTCGCAAGAAGAAAGTGGCAGCTTAATACGACTCCTCAATATTGGAAATCGAAGACCGGGCTCAGCTCGGTCTTGGTTTCGAATGAGTGCACAGAAATGCCGCCATGGCATTTTTGTTTTTTTGTGGGATCGACATGAATCGACTCTTATCTCTTCTTCTGGCCGCCCTCTGCGCCATGGCCGCCTATCATTTTACTTTGCAAAAGGGCTTCGTAAATCCCTATCCCGTGGTTTGTGATTTGGTGGCGAAGAAAATCTTTTTAGATGACGAACAAATTCGTAAATGGAAGCGCACCTGTCATCGTCGCAGTCGTCTGGTGACACCGTATTCGCCGAAAAAACTTGTCATTAAAGATATCAATAATGTTTTGGGACTTCTCAATGTTTCTCATCTCGAGGTTTATGACTCTTCCGATGTGAAGAGTATCTGGAGAGGCGAAAGCTTGGAAACCGGCATTGAAAGTGAGTTCGTCGATAGTGAACTGGTTATTTTCCGGGTTCATCCTCAATCGCCCGCAGAACAGTTGGGACTAAAAAAAGGGGATGTGATTAAAAGCATCAATGGCGAACAACCCAATCCCTGGGAAGCACAGACTCTGTCCGGCACCTATCTGATCGAGCGTGGCCGTGAGGAAAAGACTTATAAGGTCAAAGCGGCCGCTATTGTTCGTTCCGAGTCCGTGCGCTTTGAGAAAATCAAAGAGGCGTCGGCCTTAGTGCAAGTCCCTTCTTTTCGAGCGACTTTTTTCCAAGACCAAGAAATGCAGGAGCTGGGAAATAAACTTCAAGGGGTGCGACGTTTGGTCGTGGATTTGCGCGGCAATATTGGTGGAAACTTTGTCGCTGGATTAAGATTTTTGTCTTTACTCATGTGTTCGCCAGAGGAAGTGGGACGCTTGATTCGTCCGCGTTTTGAGAAAAAGATCAGCGCCGAATTGCCGAACGATCTGCGTGATGAAGAGCAGCTTCAGATTCTGGATCAGCATCGCGAAGTGATTTTGAAAACTTTTAAGAGCGGATCTTGCTATCAGGGAGACATCCGTGTTCTGGTGGATGGGAAAACGGCATCTGTGGCGGAAATGGTCGCGCAGGCGCTCAAAGAGTTTCGCCGCGCACCACTGATGGGGAGCCCCAGTCGCGGACAACTGCTTGTGGGGGTCTGGTATCCTTTGAACGAGGTCGGCCCAGGGGTGGAGATCTCCATTCCCGAAGCGCTTTACCTAAGTCGTCGTCAGCATCGCATCGAAGGATTGGGTGTGGAGTTGGATAAAGTGCTTTATTACAACCTCTCGGAAATGCAGGCGGGGATTGATTCTTGGGTGAAAAAGGCCCTCGACTAGACTCTCAAAATTTAGATTTTTGTGAGTCAAAATGAGATGATCATTTTAATACGTCAAACATCTTTTGTTCGTGTGATCATCTCTTTTTCAGTAAGAGAGAATAGGATACACTTATAAACGGCACACTCTTCGCAATCGAATGCCATAGGACACTAGCGAGGGGTATAAAAATGAGGAATGCGAAAGTGATCGAATTTCCAAAGGCTCAGTCAGTAAGAAAAAGACTGCAAGACAAAGCGCAAGAGCAAAAAGCTGTTCTTATCCTCTCCATCGCATCAGTTTTGATTATGACAGTGTTTCTTAATCAGTGGCTTATGCAGGGCCCGGATTCATCTTTGACATCTGGCGGTTCTCGTAATGTGGCAAGCTTTCAGCCTGCGACTTTTGCCAAAGATGTAAAGTGGGAACATGATCTTGCCAAAAAATTAGCGTCAGATAAGTCCACTCTTTCGGCCAGCTTAGCGGAAGCTCCGACTTTGCGTGACGAATTGATCTTTGGTTATCTTGAAGGCAAGTACGGCATGAAACTAGCTCAAGGTCGTATTGAAAGCCTTGAGTTCATTGATGCCCAGGCCGGGGAACACCCCATGGCAATCAACGACAAGGCAGAGTTTTTGGCTAAATACTCTGAAGCTTTTGGTTTGAACTATGCCGAAGTCAGCCTTGTGCAGAAGACAGATTCAGAACAAGTCTATAGTTTGATTGACTCTTCCAAGCAGATCATCGGTAAAGCCTACTTCATGACCGACGACCAGGGGCGAGTTTCCGAGATCAAGTTCACACAATAATCGCTTTAGTCTTTTTTGTCCCAAGCCGATACGATCTGTATGGTATTTCCAGATTTATCGGCTCCTGCGGGGACGCCTCACAATTACAATTCGACACCTAACATTCCGATCGCCTCGGTGGCGGATCGTTTTGTCGCCCTGGTTCTAGATTTTCTGATTTTATCTCCCGTCATCAGTCTTTTTATCGCTGGCCTTGTTCGTCAGACGAAGACTTATTTTTTATTGAATGCGATGTCGCAAGAAGGTGTTGTCGCCATTTTCCTAGTGATCGCGTCGGTCATTTTTTTGACCACGGCATTGCAGGCATTTTTTCTTTATTTTTGGCAAGCCACTCCCGGTCAGCTTTTTTTGCAAATGCGGGTGGTTTCTTATCCTCAAAGACAAACTCGCTTAACCCTGAATCAGTGTTTTTTGCGCTCTTTTTTGTGGTGCAGTGGGTTTACGTTGTTGGCAATACCTTACTTAGAGGTCGCCAGCCATCCTTTGCGCCGGGCTTTTCATGAAAGAGCTTCCGACACGTTGGTGACGACATTAAAAAGAAACTATGACGAAGGCCCTCTTCCTTTGGAAAGTCGTTTTATTTCTTCATGGATGCGAATGAGCTTCCTGTTTCTTCTGCTCTTTGGTGTGATTGGCTTTTTTAAGACGTACCACTCTTTGAAAGTGGGTGCTTACCGCGAAAAAGATTCTCAAGCTCCTTTTGCATGTAAAGAGATTCGAGAGTCAGATCTTTTGGGTACTTCCCGTTTGGATGCGGCGTTATCTTTATTTTTGGTGAATGAGATTTCCGCCGAATGTTTGGATAAAGAAGCGGAAGTGTCGTTATGGGGAGATCCGGTCAATTCACAGGGGTTGGCGTATTTGGCGAAATTTATGACGGCCGAGAGCTCTGAACAAGAAAAGTATTTCGATAAAGTGTGTGAAGAAAGAACTTCTTCTGTGTGCGCTATGGCTCGCTATATGCGCGAGGACGGAGAACTTGAGGACCTTGAGTTGGCAGACAAAACACTTTGGACGACTCAACTTTTATTGGCCGATGAAAAATACACCAGCCAAGATTATGTCGGCAGTCTTAAGCTGATTGAAGATCTGCAAAAAGTCTCTGTTTTAAGGTCCGCATTGGAAAAACGTTACGTTCGTTCGGTGTGGGCTTTGAATGAGATGATGCAGACGCACTCGAAAAAAGGCCGCCTCCCCGCGAGCGTGAACGGGGACTCATGGATTGACAGCTTCAAAGAGAAGTACGAGGTTCCATGATTTTACCTTGTCCAGAGGATTTTCGCAGTTACTCTCGTTATCCATTGACCCTGACGTTGGTTCTTCTCAACGTCTTTATCTTCATTTTGATATTCAGCGGGATGAACTCCAGTATTTCATCGTCTTCTTTACTGCAGGCCGACGGGATGACCTTGACCGGTCGTCTTTACTATCAATATCTTCAAGGCTTGTCCCCTGATGAGTTGTTTGAAAAGCCGGAGTGGATTCTTCAGGTAAAGTCGCATAATACGGAACAGCTCGGAGTTTTAGGAGCTTATGCGCTTCGTGATGCTCGCTTTATGGCCCAGGCCGAAACTTTTATTTATCGGGGCGACGAAATTCAAATCTCGCAGTGGAAAGAACAGCTTGTTCAGTTTCGCAGAAAATACCAACAACAACTGCTTTATCGCTTTGGACTGAGCTCCGCCGAGAAGGGCCCCTTGGCTTGGGTTACCTATCAGTTT
>JAHRXB010000298.1 GCA_019104905.1 Bdellovibrio sp. | reverse complement strand
CCGACCATGCTCCTCACACTCGCGAAGAAAAAGAGCGTCCTTATCCGAACAGCCCTTCGGGAGTTCCCGGAGTTCAAACGCTTGTACCGATCATGCTCAATCATGTTCATGACGGTCGCCTGACCTTGCGACGTTTTGTTGAAATGGTAACTGAAAATCCCTGTCGCGTTTTTGGAGTCCACAACAAGGGCCGTTTGCGCCAAGGGTTTGACGCCGATGTGACCATCGTGGATCTTAAAAAAGTCAAAACCATCGACAACTCCTGGATTGCCAGTCGCTGTGGTTGGACCCCTTTCCACGGCATGACTGTGACGGGTTGGATGACTCACACGATTGTGGGCGGAAATTTAGTGATGGAAAACGATGAGGTTTTAATGACTCCCCAGGGGCGCCCTGTCAACTTTACGGAAACGATGAAATGACTTCCACGCCTGTGAATCCCAAAAATCAAGCGGCCGGACTTTTCTTCGCAGGACTTCTGCCCGTCATCGCGTTCACGTTGATTGAAGAATACTATGGCACTTTGGCTGGGCTTGTTGCCGGAATGGTGTTTGGAGTCGGCGAGATCGCTTGGGAACTATACAAACACAAGAAAGTTCAAAAGATCACTTGGTTTGGAAATGGACTTCTTTTACTTCTGGGAGGAATTTCTTTAATTTCCTCTGAGGGAATTTGGTTTAAACTTCAACCCGCTTTGATGGAAGGCTTTTTCGCTCTGCTGCTTTGGGGATCTGTGATGATGGGAAAACCTTTGCTGGTGTATCTCGCAGAACAACAAGGCCACCAATTCCCCGACTTCATTAAATCTCGAATGAAAGGTCTGACCATTCGTTCGGGCTTCTTCTTTGCCATTCACACCGGTCTTGCCGTTTGGGCGGCTTTGGCTTGGAGCACCCGAGACTGGGCGCTGCTTAAAGGGATTGGGCTGACGGTCAGCTTTATCCTCTATTTAGGTATCGAAGGTCTTCTTTTAAGAAAATCTGTCTTGAATCAAAAATAACCTCAGCGCCCTTGAAAATGGGGTGCCTTTTTATCTTTCATAGCCTCCAGAGCAGTAAAGTGATCTTGCGTTCTTTGCGTGATGCCCTGATAAGCCGCCGAAAGTTCTAACACCGTATGAAGATCATTCAAGTACGCTGTCTTCATCGCCTTTTTTGTCATCTGAACTGCCACCGGAGCATTGTTAGCCACTTTTTCAGCTAGCTTTTGTGTTTCCGTTTCAAGATCCGCTTCGGCAACAAAATAACTCAAAAGCCCCCACCGATAGGCTTCTTCACCTGCTATCAAATCTCCTGTTAATGACATTTGCATCGCTTTAGAAAAACCAATCACTCGTTGCAAAAAGAAGGTCCCACCATCGCCAGGCACCAATCCCAGCTTCACAAAAGTTTCCCCAAATTTGGACTTCGCAGTTCCAACGCGCAAGTCACACATCATTGCTAGATCACAGCCCGCCCCAATCGCAGGCCCATGAACCATTGCAATCATCGGCTTTGAAAGCTCTTCGATACACTTCGGAATTTGCTGAATGCCCTGAATATAACGCATGCGCAGTTCATTGCTTTCCCCCGCAAACATTCCCGTTTTATTTTGCATGGCTTTAACATCGCCCCCCGCACAGAAAGAGGCTCCCTCCCCTTTCAGTACGATCACTCGAACTTTCGCATCAAAGTCCGCATACTTTAGAACCTTCGTGAGAGAATCCACCATCTCAAGAGAAATGGCATTGCTTTGCTCTGGATTATCCAAAGTCACCCACAAAACAGAAGAACTAAGATTCACTTTAAGATGGGGAAATATTTGAGAGTAAAAAGACATAAAACCTCTACAACGTTGGTTTTATCATTCTACTCAAAGAGACGAAGAGGACACAAGCAGGTGAAAATAAAAAAGGCTCCCGGGAGGGAGCCTTTTGAAGTCTGCCATTATTTAGATTGGCAGAATGGAAGATCCGGTTGGATCTGACAGATGATCTGACAGATCATTGGATCGCCAAGCGGACATTCGCCAGGCTCACCAGGATTTCCTGGGTCAGGCAAACCACCACCATCATCTGGCGGAGGAGGATTTGGGTTGCCGCCACCAGATTTAGCACCCACATTGATGTTCAATGTAGTCGCTGTTTTTCCAGTCGCGTCAGTAACAGTCACAGTTGTTGAACCGTTAGCTACTGCAGTCAAAGTTCCGTTGTCCGCGATAGTTGCAACAGAAGCGTTGCTGCTCGCGAATTTGAAAGGAGCTTTTCCGTAAAGAGCAGAGAACGCCAAAGTCTCAGAAGGTTTGATAGTTGCTGCTGCAGGAACGACAACCATTTTCTTAGACATTACAGTCTCAACCGCTTCGTAAGCGTCCACGCGGCAGTTACATGCAGTTTCGATAGAAACTTTAGCACCTGTCGTTTGAAGGATCGCACGAATTTGCGCACCAGTAAGTGAAGAATCTTGAGCTTTCAACAAAGCCACAAGGCCAGACACAAGTGGAGTTGCCATCGAAGTACCAGAAAGGTTTCCGTACTTATTGTTTGGCAAAGTCGACATGATGTTTTCACCAGGAGCCGCTACGTGAACAGTCGCTGTTCCGTAGTTAGACCAAGATGGTTTTGCATCAGAAGAACCAGACGCTGCAACAGTGATAGAGTTAGGGTACCCGTTGTTCGCAGGATACATCTCTGTTTTATCATTGTTTTTACCGTCATTCGCCGCTGCCGCAACAAAGATAACACCTTTGTCGTCAGCACGCTTGATCGCCTCAAGAAGAGGAGCTGCTTGTGAACGAGGAACCGCCGCCCCCCAAGATGCAGAGATGATTTGCGCACCTTTTTCAACAGCGTAATCAATAGCTTTGATGGCGTTGTTCAAGTCACCAGAACCATCTTCACCCAAGAAGCGAAGAGGCATCATAGAAACTTCAGGAGCCAAACCGATGATACCACCGTCAACCAAACCAGTCGCACCAACTGCGCCCGCGCAGTGAGTTCCGTGACCAGGGTTTTGGAAGCCAGTTTTATCCATTGGATCGTTGTCGTTTTCTTTGAAATCGTATCCAGGGATCATGTTCGGAGCCAAGTTTGGATGTTTATAGTCAACACCCGTATCGATAACCGCTACGATCACATTGCGGTTTCCTTTGTTGCCAGCGCGTTGCCAAGCTTTTTCAGCTTGAACTTTCGCGATCGCCCATTGCTCTTTCAAAGCCGCAGCATCAACTGGAGCTGTGAAAGCTTTCAATTTGAAGTTCGGAACGACGTACTCAACGCCAGGTTGAGACAACAAAGACGCCAAAGCTTGTGCTTCGTGGTTCTTGTTGATGTTTACTTTTACAAGGCTTGCAGTTGGATTGTGATCCGTCATTTGGATCGTCGCAACTCTAGACATTGTCATCGTGTTAAGCATGTTGAGCGCGCTTGTGTTCTGGTATTTCACCAAGTATTCACCAGCAAAAGCCTGTGAACCGAACAACAATGCACCTAATAATAATGCACGTTTCATATAATAACCCCCTCCGTGGTAAAAAAATCATATTCAGATTTCATCCACAAATAATAGAAAAATCTTAAATAAATCTTAAATTTCATGACACGAGCCATCGAACATTGAACCCACAAACGAACTTTTCAAGAATGAATCGCTGATTTCCAACACCCATTGCAAGGACCATCACATGAGTTATCTGCACGCCCTGATTTTAGGAATTGTCGAAGGCATTACCGAGTTTCTTCCCATCTCTTCCACAGGACATATGATTATCGTCAGCTCCATGATGGGCATCGAAGACAACAGTTTCACCAAAGCTTTTGAGGTGATTATTCAGTTCGGCGCCATCATGTCGGTCCTTGTCCTTTATTGGAAACGCTTCTTGCCTCATTGGGGATTTTATAAAAAGCTCTTTGTCGCTTTCCTCCCCACGGGCCTTATCGGATTCATATTAAAAGATGTCGTCGATCAGCTCATGGGCAGCGTGCAGGTGGTCGCGTGGGCCTTGATCCTTGGTGGAGTGATCCTCGTGTGGTCAGACAAAATCTTCGCTCACCTCACCGCCATGGGACGCAAAACCTCGGACTTAACATATGTCGACTCTGTGAAATTGGGGCTCTTTCAAGCTCTGGCCATGATCCCCGGTGTGTCCAGATCCGGAGCGACAATCATGGGTGGATTGACACTTGGCATGAACAAAAAAGAAGCAGCTGAGTTTTCATTTTTTTTAGCGGTCCCCACCATGGCAGCAGCCACCGGATATAAATTGTTAAAGATCTATAAGACGATCGAGCCCAGTCAAATCGGCGTGCTTCTGGTGGGTTGCCTCGTCGCCTTTGTCGTGGCCATGCTTGCGATCAAGTTTTTTATCGGTATAGTGACTCGCTACGGTTTCAGAGGTTTTGGCTTTTACCGTATCGCCTTGGGAGTTTTAATATTAATCATGCTTTACACAGGGCAAAACCTTCAGTTCAACTAGTTTTGAGTTTCAAGGAACGACAACATGGAAAAATTTATTTTTGAGCAAACAACTCTTTTTTCTGAAGATATCATAGCACTCTTAAAGTCCACGGTGTTCGTCATGCCGAACTGGAAGTGGGGAGTTTTAGCCATTGCCCTCTCCGTCGGGTTTGTTTTGCGCCCCCTTATTCAGTTCATCCTGAAAGAGATAAAAAAACACAACCCTTTCGTTAAAAAATATCCCAAAAGTTTTTCCGCCTATTTGCTGAATCAAAAAATTGAGCATCCTACGGCTTGGCTCATAGTGATCTTTTTCTGGTTCGGGATTGGCGACGCCATCGCCCTGACGGGAAAATTTGAAGTCTACTACAACCACTTCCTGCGAGGCCTGGTCGCTATTTACGTGATTCGCCTTCTTTATTATTGCGTCGATGCCATGAGCAATGTTTTCGCGGATCTGGCGGCAAAAACAGAAAGCACCTATGACGATCAACTGGTTCCCTTTGCCTCCAAGACTCTGAAGGTTTTGGTGGTGGTTCTGGGCGTCTTGATTGCGCTGCAAAGTTTCGGCCTCAACGTCATGTCTTTGCTTGCCGGTCTGGGGCTGGGAGGTTTGGCCTTGGCGTTGGCAGCCCAAGATACTGCCGCCAATCTTTTTGGCTCCATCACCATTCTTTTTGATCACCCCTTCAAAGTCGGCGACTGGGTCAAAGTCAAAGACATGGAAGGAACTGTTGAAGAGATCGGTTTCCGCTCGACCCGTATTCGCACCTTCTATAATTCCGTGATCACCATTCCCAACGCGATGATGGCCAAAGAGACTATTGACAATATGGGTATTCGCCCGTTCCGCCGCATTCGTCAAATTTTGGGACTGACTTACGAAACGCCGCCAGAAAAAATTGAGCAATTCTGCGATCAAGTTCGTTATATGATTAAGCAGCACCCCAAGGTCAACCCCGACACAGTGACCGTGAACTTCAATAACTATAACGCCTCATCCTTGGATGTTTTAGTGAACTTCCACCTTCAAGTCTTCACCGGGGCTGAAGAGCTGCAGCACCAACAAGCCGTCTTCGTGGAGATCCTCAAGATCGCAGCCAACATGGAAGTGGATTTCGCCTATCCGACACAAACCGTGTACCACAAAAAAGGCGAAGCCGTTCCCCCGACATTTTAACAACAATGAAAAGCATCGGCACGGAGGGCAGTGCTGCGAATGAATCCTAAACACCTTTTAAAAAACGTTCACGTTCAAAGCGCACAATACAAGGTCCTCCTGAATCTTCCCTTCTGGATCTCCGCAGGTCTCGCGGCCCTGGTTTCAGTCTTATATAATGTCCTTTTCAGAATGAGCGAAGACTGGGCCCGGGCTCACGCGACAGACCCCCTGCTGCTGCTAACAGCTCCCTTGGCCCTGTTAGGTTCATTTTTAATTGGTCATTTTTTTTCCAAAGAAGCACTTGGCAGCGGCATTCCCCAGGTGATCGCCTCCGTCGAACTCTCCGCCCATGATCATCCTTTTTTAAACAAACTTCTGAGCATTCGCATGTTGATCGCTAAGATTTTCGGCTCTTGCTTATGTGTTCTTGGGGGAGGCGTCTCGGGCCGGGAAGGCCCCACTCTGCAAGTTTCAACGGCCGTCTTTTATCAATTCTCACGCTTATGGCCTAAGAGTCTTCCCAAACCCCAGCTACCGGCCATGATTCTTGCGGGAGGAGCTGCGGGGCTGGCGTCGGCCTTCAACACTCCGTTGGGAGGCGTCGTTTTCGCGATCGAAGAACTTTCAAAATCTCACATCAGTGTCGTGCGCACGGCGGTCTTTCAGGCCGTTATCATCGCGGGGATTCTGGCTCAGCTCTTTTTGGGAAACTATCTTTATCTTGGAGATTCCAACTTCGGCAGTCTTCCCTACTCGGTTCTCTATCAAACCGTGATTATCGCGGGGATCGTCGGCATTGCTGGCAGTCTTTTTGCCGAAAGTCTTTTTCGCATCAGCACCTGGAGAAATAAAAAGAACTTCAGCACGAAGGTTCTCATGACCCTCCTCTGCGGTGGCCTGCTCAGTCTGACCATTTGGCTTTGCGGTCCTCAGACGGTCGGAGCTGGCAAGCATGTTATGCTCGAGATTCTTAAAAATCCCATGACTCCCGCAGATCCCCTTCTGCCCATCGCCCGGATCTTTGGAAACTTCTTCACGTACATCGGCGGAGTCATCGGCGGCATTTTCGCCCCGGCCTTAGCCAGTGGCGCGACGCTGGGACAATTCTTAAGTCAGATTTTTGGCTTCATGAATGTCAAATTGATGATCATGGTGGGAATGGTGGCCTTTCTGACTGGAATCACCCGCACTCCCTTTACTTCATTTGTCTTGGTTTTGGAAATGAGTGACTCCCATGAGATCATTCTTTACCTGATGCTGGCCTCGCTGGTTTCAAACGTCACAGCCCGTGTCGTATCATCCAAGTCCTTCTATGAACAGGCGGCTCACCAAAT
>JAHRXB010000276.1 GCA_019104905.1 Bdellovibrio sp. | reverse complement strand
GTTTCCAAAGACTATTCAATTCCATCGTATTCGATAACAAGCGCCGCACCGATTGCGTCTGATGATAACCATGGAACGGCTGTGGCGGGTTTGATTGCCGCAGTGGCCTCGAATGGTGTGGGTACTAAGGGCGTCGCGCCGAAATCTTCCATTGGATCTGCCAACTTTCTTTCTTCGACAGTCAAACAAATGGAATCCTTCTTGGTAGATCAGGCGGGAGGCGATTTCGATATCTTTAATATGAGTTGGGGTTCGACTCAGAATAGTTTGATTGCGGCCGTACCTGCGTTTCATGCGAAAATGCGTACGGGCGTACTTAATTTGCGTTCCGGAAAGGGCGCCATCTACGTTAAATCAGCCGGCAATGACTATTCTGTTTATTGTCGAGGCTCGAAATCGACTTACTGTGTGGGAAATTCGAACTTTGACTCTGACAACACCACTCCTTACACGATTATGACGGCGGCCTTGAATGCATCGGGATACGCGGCTTCCTATTCCTCCATGGGGTCGAATCTTTGGATATCGTCTTTTGGCGGAGAGTTCGGTGATGATTCTCCGGCGATGATTACGACAGATCGCATGGGCTGTAGCAAAGGATTTTCCAATTCCTCTGTGGGAGGCAGCTTGGTCTTTGAGCGGGGAGGATTGGGCAATACGGGATGCAACTATAGTGCGACCTTCAATGGAACTTCCGCCGCAGCACCGGTTTTGAGTGGTGCGATTGCTTTGATTTTGCAGGCCAATCCCAGCTTAACCTGGCGAGATGTAAAATACATATTAGCAAAAACAGCAGTGCCCATTGACTATACGACATCAGGGGCGCTGACCCACCCAGAAGGCGAAGCGATTCCTACAGGCGCCATTTGGGAGCGAGTCTGGATTGAAAACAGTGCAGGTTTCAAATTTCATAATTGGTATGGTTTTGGAAGAATTGACGTTGATGCGGCCGTGGCCTTAGCGAAGGACTATCACTTTGTTTTCGGAAACTACATTGAAACTAATTGGGCCGATGAACGCAGTGGTTTGAATCTTGCGATACCCGACAATAGTGCCACGGGGGTCTCGGATGTTATGGCGATTGGGACGAATGTTAAAATTGAGTCCGTGCAGCTTAAGGTGTGGATCACCCATACGAATGTGGCGAATTTGAGTTTGGAGCTGACGTCTCCATCAGGAACAAAAAATATTCTTATCAATATGAATAACTCGCTCAGCGGCTTGGCAAACTATCAGGGCGAAGTTTTCTTAAGTAATGCCTTTTATCAGGAAGGCTCTCAAGGGGCTTGGACTTTGAAAGTGGTTGATGGCAAAGAATCTCACACGGGCACTTTGACCCGCTGGAGTTTAAGTTTTACCGGTAGTGACTAGTCTTTATTGCGTCAAAGAGACGGATTCAGTTCCGATCACCATCGAAGAGATGCACTTTGTATCAGCTCCATAATTATAAAATGGCAGACCACCGGATCGAGTCAGAACCTCTGAATTCGTCACACCAATTTTTGCCGCATTGTAGGCGAGTTTTTCAATGGCATAGTTGATTGTGGTGGTGGCATTGGAAATAGCCGTTGCGACATACAAGGAATTGGTTTCCTCATCAAGAGTCATCGCGGAGATTCCAAAAAGCAGATACGGATAGACGGTGGGGTATTGATTAGCATCATAGATGATCTGATCATTGCTAATGACTCCAGTGGTTTCATCAAAGTCATAGGCATGGATGCTGTTAACATTGGCTGAAGCAATGGTATTACCGGCATAGGCAACAATGAGTTTGCCGTGAGTACGATCAAAGACCAAAGCTGTAGCATGAGTTGTTGTGGCGGGGGCGGCCACTCCCGAGGAGCAACTGCCATTCGCACCAGCGCCAGGAACGCTGATCAGTCGATTGTTAGGCGACGCTGCCGCATTGGCAGTGATGATATGACCACTATTCGAGACAGCGATATTGGTATAAAGAGCATTGGAAGTTCCACAAGTGGCGCCGAGGTTATTATTGACGTGTGGAGACGCTTGTCGAATTCCCGAAGCATTGAGTTTTTCAATAAACCCGGTGCGAATCAGAAGAAGGCCCCCATCAGAACTTTTTTGCATAGCTTGAGGAGTTGTCGCCAGAATTGTGGAGATGGCGGGATTGGTCCCAAAAACATTTCTGGTTCCGCCTTGCTTCGGAAGAACTTCAAGTCCTCCTTTGGTTCCATTACGTACGAAAACCAAGAGGTTGTGAGCATCCCATTCGACAAGAGACAGGGGCGTGTCCCCGGCTGCGGCGGGAGCCGCATAATAGTCTGCAATGATTCCTTCGCGACTGCCTGTTGTGGTATTCACCTTGAATATCAGATTGGAGGCCGTAGTGGCATTGAAAGTTGTTATGCCTGATCCTGAGTAACACTGTCCACTAGCGACATAGAGGCGACGAGTGGGAGCCTCGGGCGTGGAAGGCGCCTCTGCTGGAGGATTATTTGAACTTCCTTCGCCGTCTTTCCCGGTCTCTTGAACGGGCGGCTGACAAGAAGTGAGAAATGCCATCATGGATATTAAGAAAACAAAGTACTTCACTGCACTCATAAGTTTATCTCCTCACGCGCTTCATAATAAGATATCGGTGAGGTGTTAAGGATTCTTAACTTAAATCTTGGAAATCTGGAGGGTGGAAAAACGTCTAGCCCGCACTTCGGCGAATTTGATCTTGATAGGCAACGTAAGCTTTTAACAAAGCATCCAGACGCAACGTCATCGCGACGTCTTGTTCGATAAACATCAAACGTCGAGGATCCGTCAGATCACCGACGATTTTAGCTCGGAACAGCAGACGAGATTTTGCAGGATCCGGCTCGAAAGGATTTACGATAATCAAGTCAAAGGGCTTGTTTAAAAAATCTTTCGGAATCTCATCTTCAAGCATGGTTCCGCTTAAGGAGATATTTCTAGAGTAGGTTCGGAACGAACGAATTTTTGAAACGAGAACCACTTCGATTTTGAAGTTGTGACGGGGATCGCGACGGCGATCGGCTCCGCTGGGCTCTTCCTTTTTCGTAAGAGGCTCACTTTTTTTCTTAAAGGCGTCGGGTTTTACTTTTGAGATCTTTTTTAGATCCAATTCGTCGCCATTAAAGTCTTGAGAGTGATAGCCACCGATTTCTTCACGTCGACTGGGGATATCCCCTACGACCACTTGAGTGTAAGCGCTATCGACATTGTTGGTGGCGGGTGCGTTGTGAGTCGCGGTCAGCGTCTCGGTCGGAACTTCTTTTGAAACTTCTTTGGGTTTTGGAGGCTGAATGATCGCAAAATAGTTTTGATCTGAATCGAGAAATTCGCGAACGCAGATCCACTCTTCCCAGCCGGGTGTCCAAATAAAGTATTTTCCAGGGTTTTCTGCAGCCACAGAAAGCAGGGTGACTTGAGCTTGAACTACAGACATCGGTTTTGTCTGTGTCTTTGTCTCAGCATCATAAATTATCCAAACTTTACCCTGTGTTTTCATAGACTCCCCGGTACACTAGGGAGTCTATCGGACTAAACTGCCAACTTCTTTACACTCGGATACAAGCTGCGATGTGATCCTTTGATTTTTCTTCCAAAGGCGGGACGATGGTCTTGCAATCTTCGATAGCCATGGGGCATCGAGGATGGAAATGACAACCTGAAGGAGGATTGATCGGAGACGGAACGTCGCCAGTCAAGATGATGCGCTCATCACGACGGCGAGGGTCTGGAACCGGAATCGCTGACATCAGGGCTTTGGTATAGGGGTGTTTGGGATTGCGGTAAAGCTCTTCAGCTTCGGCCATTTCCACGATTTTACCTAAATACATCACCGCCACTTTTGTAGAAACGTGCTCGACCACCTTCAAGTCATGAGCGATGAAGATGTAGGTGAGTCCCAATTTCTGCTGTAGCTCCATCAAAAGATTGATGACCTGGGCTTGGATGGAAACGTCCAAGGCAGAGACGGGCTCATCACAGACGATCAACTCGGGATTCACGGCCAAAGAGCGGGCAATACCCACACGTTGACGTTGTCCCCCCGAGAACTCATGAGGATAGCGATTCAGGTGTTCACGGCGCAGACCCACGAGATCCAACAATTCATGGATACGATCTTGGCGATCTTTGGCAGAGGCATAAAGATTATGAATGATCAGCGGCTCTTCCAGAATCGCGCCGATGGTCATGCGCGGATTCAAAGAAGCAAAGGGATCTTGGAAGATGATCTGCATCTTTTTGCGCATTTCACGAAGTTCTTCACCCGCAATGTGGGTGATGTCTTTGCCGTTGTAGCTGATCTTTCCAGAGGTGGAATCATGAAGACGGATCAAACAGCGACCCAAAGTGGATTTACCGCAACCGGATTCGCCCACAAGGCCCAGGGTCTCACCCTTGTTCAGTTCAAAAGAAATTCCTTGAACCGCTTTGACGCTGGCCACTTCACGACTGAAAAGGCCGCCATAGATAGGGAAACTTTTTGTGAGATTTTCAACTTTCAAAAGAGGAGTGCTCATTCTTATTTTACCTCTTCAGACAAGGGGTGGTAACAAGCCACCTTATGGAGGCCACGAAGATTTTCAAGAGTCGGATAAGCTGCACGGCAATCATCTTGAGCGTAAGGACAACGATCGGCAAAGCGGCAACCTTTGGGAAGGTTGTAAAGACTTGGTACCATGCCTTTGATTGTTCTTAAGTGTTCAAGCTTGTGACCTGTTTCGAAGTGAGGAATCGAATCCAGCAAACCTTTTGTGTAAGGGTGCTTAGGGCGATAGAAAATGTCTTCGACTGTTCCAAACTCGACAATACGGCCGGCGTACATCACGGCGACTTCCTGGCACATCTCTGCCACAACACCGAGATCGTGAGTGATCAGAATCATTCCAGCGTTGAAGTCTTTTTGTAACTTACGCATCAAATCCAAGATTTGAGCTTGAATGGTCACATCCAAAGCGGTGGTGGGCTCGTCGGCAATAAGTAGTTCGGGATTACAACTGATCGCCATCGCGATCATCACACGCTGTCTCATTCCACCAGAAAGTTGATGAGGATATTCGTGGAAACGTTTTTCGGGGGCAGGAATACCCACGATACGAAGCATGTCGATAGCGCGTTCGCGAGCTTGTTGTTTATTCAGCTCTTTTTGGTGAAGCAAGATGGCTTCTTCGATTTGATCCCCGATCGTGTAAACGGGGTTCAAAGAGGTCATGGGCTCTTGGAAGATCATCGCGATTTCGTTTCCGCGAATTTCTCTCATTTTATCATCGGAAAATTCGAGAAGATTTTGCCCTTTGAAGAGGACTTTTCCGGATTCGATATTCCCCGGCTTTTGGATCAGGCGCATGACAGAAAGGGAGGTGACCGACTTTCCGCAGCCAGATTCACCAACGATTCCAAGTGTTTGCCCTTTTTTTACAGAAAAGCTGACGTCGTCAACGGCGAAAAAAGATCCGTCGTCGGTTTTAAAACGCGTCTTAAGATTTTGTACCTCTAAAAGAATATCACTCACCGGAGATGACCCCCATTTTGAAAGCTCTCATCTTATATAGTCCACGCCGCTCTGAGGCAAGCCCACAAAAGGTGCCTGGTGACTTTTTCTGGCGACCATGCGTCATGCCTTTTGCGAGAGCTTTTTGATCATAGCAGGAAGCTCCCGATAGTGTCCTAAAATTCCTTGAGGTTCATACTTTTGCAGGAGGTGGAGGGACGTGTAGCCGAACTCGATGGCGATGGAGGGGACTCCGGCGCGCAAAGCTGAGAGAACATCTGGAATGCCATCACCAATCATAAACGTATTGGTGGGGTTGTGGCCCGCGAGTTCCATCATGGTTTTTAAGGGGAGGGGGCTCGGCTTACGCTCTTCCAGGGTGTCGGCTCCAAAAACATTCACCCAGGGAAAACGATCCAGCTTCAGGTGTTTTAAGATAGCCTTGGCGGGGAGTTCATTTTTATTGGTAATAATAGCCATGGGACCTGAGTATTGGCCTAGAAAATCTTCAACACCCGGAAAGATGCGAGTTTTGTTGAACATCTCTTCTTCGTAGATTTTTAGGAATTCCATTTCAAGCTCAATGATTTCTGCCGGGTCCAGATCATCTTCCATAAAAATGTCGGCGATGAGCTTTTTGAGGCCCTCGCCGATATGAGAAATAATGACGTCATCACTGAGAACTTTTTTTCCGTGATTTTGCAGGGTGCGGTTGACTGCCACAATAATATCCGGAGCAGAATCAATCAGCGTGCCATCAAGATCAAAAACAAGAAGTGGATTCATAGATCCACTATCTTGCCGTCTTTCAAATTATTCGACAATCTCAAAATCAACACGACGATCACGGGCATGTTGAGACGCGGAGGCCGTCGTTTCAGAGGCAGCGGGTCCTTTGCCGATCGCCTCGATTTTCTCTTCGGGGACTCCCTTAGAAATTAAATAGTTTCGCACTCTTTCCGCGCGAGCGAGGGACAGGCGTTGGTTTCGTTCGCTGTCACCGGTGGCGTCGGTCAGTCCTGCGATACGCACTTTTTCAAAAGAGTTCACTGATTTTTTCATCTCAAGGGCGATTTCATCTAAGGCCCGACGGGAGGAGGCGGAAAGATTGGAACTCGCGGTGCTGAAGCGAATGTTTTGTGAAAGTGTTGAGAACTTCGTGCTTTTGCGAAGATCTTCTGAAGTGCCCGCCAACGCCGAAGAGGGGGCGCGAGTGCTTGAAGATCTCATGTATTCTCGGTCTTCTTTTTTTTGATCGGAAGCACAGGCTCCCAAGGTGAGGGTGAGGGCTAAGGCAGTTAGGAATTGGCACTTCATGGGACCTCCAAAATGATCTAAAGTTGTGTTCAAAATTATTCTTGGAATAAGGAGGGGCCGCAAATTAACTTCCTGTTAACTTCGCGATCTGTTTATGGGATGATGGAATCCATGCGTGAAACGGTGTTAACTAACAAAGACAATTATCTGGCGTCTCTTCTCAAAGACGAGACGGAGCTCAAACAGCAATCACGAAAATACGCTGAAGAGTTGGGCTTGGCCCGCATCAGTATTTCGGCGGCGGAAGCACAATTAATAAAAACTTTGGTGCGCACTCATGGAGCCAAAAGATTTGTTGAGATTGGAACTTTGACGGGGCTCTCTGCCCAGTATCTTTGGGAAGCCTTGCCAGAGGGAGGAGAACTTTGGACTTTGGAAAAGGATCCAAAACACGGAGAAATGGCGGCAAGAATCTTTGCGCAGTTAGATCAAAGCAAAAAGAAAATTCACCTTGTCATGGGGGACGCCCGAGAAGAGTTGGAAAAAATTTCTGCGGCGGGTCCCTTTGATGGTGTCTTTATCGACGGAAATAAAGCGGCCTACTTTGACTATCTGACCTGGGCTGAAAAAAATCTGCGCCCAGGTGGATTGGTTTTGGCAGACAATGTTTTTTTAAGTGGGGCGGTGTGGGGTGAAACCACACAACAGCGTTTTTCTGAAAAACAAATCAGAGTCATGCAAGAGTTTAACAAACGTTTGGCAGACCCAAATCTTTTTGAAGGGGCGATAGTGCCGACTTTTGAAGGCCTTTATATCGCCATCAAAAAATAATCAGGCTTTATAAGCTTCGATTTTCATTTCAATGGAATAGTCTTTAGAAGCTTCCTTGAGCGGAGCGAGCAGCCAGTTCCACTCTTTGATTTTTTGGAAGCCCTCAAAAGACACGGGGTACTGGCCTTGATAGATAACTTCGTTTTGTGGATTTCGATAGGTCACCTGACGATCGGCATAGACCAGCTTTCGACCTTGGCAATTCTTAAGATTTTTCAGGTGAATCTCGGCGAAAGCGGTGCAGATTTGATCTTTTTCCTCTAAAGACAGTTTGCGCTGAATTTTACGTTCAATGGACTCCATGGGAAGAAGAGCCAATTGCGACAAAAGATTTCCGGACACAACAAGGTCCGCTTCAAAGTGAAAGAGTTCTTGGGTTGAAAGGTCTTCAATAAGACGGTGCAAGTCCTCAAGTGATTGCAAGGAATCAAGTCTTGCCAGGCTTTGTGAAAGATCTTGAGTGATCAATTTCAGGCGGGAATTTTTTTTCGCCAACCAGTGATGTTTTAAAGGATGAATCACATCGACCAGGGTGATGTTTTCAAAATTATTCACTAATAGATGAAGGGGGATTTCATGCAGATGAGAACTTCCTAGAATAATCACCGATTTCTTTTGAGGAAGATCCTGAAGGCTTTCAAGAAAAAGATCCTGACAGTTTTTAAGATGCGGGAGCCATTGTCTTTTGCATCGTTCGTAGCGAGCGCTCAAAGCGATGGATTGGTAAAGAAAACCATACTTTTTGGCGAGGGGAGTTGTCGGGGTTAATAAAAAGATCAAAGCTTCGCGAATCATTTCCGAAAATATAGGAGTTTTGAGGGGACAGTGCAACTTATTGTGCAAACAGAGTTACTGCAATGGCAGAACTCTTTCAGCGCGAACGTTGATCAGGCTGCCGACCTTTTCCACCTGGCCGTGAATTTCTAAAAGTGAGCGACCATAAATCGTCATGCGGTCTTTTTGGTAGATTTCAGGGTGAATGACAATGTTCATAATGCCAAACTCATCTTCCAGCGTAATAAAGCACATGCCTTTGGCTGTGGGCGGGCGCTGGGTGATGGAAACAAGGCCGGCTAGACGAACCTTGGTTTTGTTCTTCATTCGGCCAAGATCGCTGGAGCAAAAGTAAGGCACATAGCGTTTGGAAACAAGCTCTGTGTTTTTGGCCTTCAAGTAAGATCGCAAAACCGAGAGGGGGTGCGAGTCGACAGAAAAGCCCTTGGTGTCATATTCACGGCGCAAGCGATCCCAGTTGGACTCAAAAGGGAGGGGTTCGCTGGCGTCATCTTCGTCGTCAAAACTAAACTGTTCTTTCGGATGTCCCCATAAAAAACTTTGTTGATCCAGACTGAGGCTTTCAAGATGCCAAATAAGTTCACGCACGTTGGTGTTGAAGCATTCAAAAGCTCCGGCCGCGGCAAGTTTGGTTAAAGCACTGCGCGGAAGTTCTGTGCGATGAATAAAATCCGCAATGTCTTTGAAAGGCCCCTTTGTTTTTCGTGAATCTTCGATTCTTTTTAAAATATGTTCGGGAAATCCATATAGTGAACGCAGTCCCACACGCAGAGCCAGCCCTTCCAGATGGGGTTCCAGTGTGTAATCGTAATCGGACTTTTGCACGCACAGAGGTCGCACGTTCACACCATGGCGTTGGGCTTCCGCAATCAGCATTCGTGGCGAGTAAAACCCCATGGGCTGACTGTTTAAAAGAGCACAGGCAAAAACATCAGGATGATGGTGTTTGATAAAACAACTGGCATAAGTCAAAAGGGCAAAGCTGGCCGCATGGCTTTCGGGAAAACCATAATTCGCAAACCCTTCGATGGTTTTGTAGATTTGTTCACCGTATTCCTGTTTGATCCCGTGTCGGACAAAACCTTCCAGGATTCTGTTGCGAATAGCCGCCATGGTAGAGCGTTTACGCCAAGCTGACGACATGATACGACGAAGTTCATCGGCCTCACCCGGGGAAAATCCCGCAGCGACAATCACGATCTTCATGACTTGTTCCTGAAAAATAGGAACGCCATGGGTTTTTGCTAAAATGGGCTTCAGGTCCTCATGGGCATAAGTGACTTTTTCCAGTCCCTGGCGACGTCTTAAGTAAGGATGCACCATGCCTCCTTGTAAGGGGCCAGGACGAACCAGGGCGACCTCAATCACCAAATCGTAAAAGTGACGAGGTAACATGCGAGGCAAAGTGTTCATCTGCGCTCGCGATTCAATTTGAAAAACGCCGACGGTGTCGGCCTTGCAAATCATGTCATAAGTCGGGCCATCATCGGCAGGGAGATTGGCTAGATTAAAACTTAACCCCTTGTGCTCGCGTAGAAGCTCAAAACATTTTCGCAGACAGGTGAGCATTCCCAGGCTGAGAACATCAATCTTCATCAACTTCAAAGTTGCCACATCATCTTTATTCCACTGGATGACATAGCGTCCCTCCATCGTCGCTTTCTCCACGGGGACCATTTCAGTGATGGGATCTTGAGTGATAAGAAATCCTCCCGTGTGGATTCCTAGGTGACGAGGGAAGCCGCGAAGCTGTTGAGCTAAATTTAAAAACATCTGCCACTGTTCCGTACCCAGTCCAAAGCGCACAGACACGGCGGGATCCAGCAGACGAGTCATTCCGTCTCGGCCCATGAATTTGATCATTTCATTGACCTTGGCTAAAGGAACGCCAAAGGCCTTGGCCGCTTCGCGAATCGCCATGCGTGAGCGGTAACGAATGACCGTGCAGACCATGGCGGCATGCCGTTCATTGTATTTTTCATAGATGTGCTGAATGACTTCTTCACGGCGGCTGTGCTCAAAGTCGATATCAATATCGGGCGGCTCGCGGCGCTCTCGAGAAATAAACCGTTCAAAGAGCAGATCAATCTTGGTGGGATCCACGGAGGTCAGCCCGATACAAAAACAAACCACCGAGTTGGCGGCGGATCCCCGTCCTTGAAAAAGAATATTTCTGCTGCTGGCAAAATCGCAGATTTCCTTCAGAGTAAGAAAGTAATCTTCGTATTCAAGATCTTTGATGAGTTCTAACTCATAGGAGATCATCTTTTGGATTTTTTCTGGAATTCCGGCAGGGAACCTTTTGTGAGCTCCCTCCCAAGTCAGGTCCTTGAGATGTTCCGAGGAAGTCTTGCCAAGGGGAAGTTGTGAGTGAGGATAGCGATAGCGAATCTCGTCCAAGGAAAACGTCACACGTTGTGCGATCTCCACAGTTTTTTCCACAAGATCCAGACGGTCCTGCCAAAGATAAGAAATCTCTTCGAGGCTTTTAAGGTGGCGTTCTCCGTTTTGAATCAGTTTATTTTTGGCTTCCTGCAAGGTGGTGTGATGTAAGATGCAAGTGAGCACATCAAAAAGAGGTTTTCTTTCCGGCGAGTGCATGAACGGTCTTTGTGTGACAAAAAGACGAGCTTGATATTTTTCCTCCAATGCAAAAGCCTGCTGACAAAATCCATGGGACTCCCAGGTGAAATCCCGCCAAACCGGAAGATAGAGGCGATCTTCGAAAATATTTTCTAACTCTTGATAGCGTTTTTCACTCCACGGCGGTAAAGCTAAGCAAAGAAGACCCTGACTGTATTTTTCAATCTGCTCAAGACTGAGTTTAGAAAAACCTTTGGCCGCCTGTCTTTTTCCCAAAGTCAAAAGTTCACATAGGTGTGAATAACCCTGTTTATTCAGAGGGATGAGTGTGACAGAAGTTTCATTTGTCAATGTGAGCTCAGAACCAATTAAATAATGAAAACCCTCTTTGGCTTTCAGGGCGGCGGTAAAAAGAGATGGCGACTGGGCCGTCTGAAATCCGCGCACCACGCCATAAAAACCATTCAGATCACAAAGTGCGAGACCGTCATAACCATGGCGAATCGCCTCTTGCACCATTTCTTCAGGGTGCGAGGCTCCTTGCAAGAAAGAAAAATTACTTCGTCCCAAGAGCTCGACAAAGCCCTGCGCACGCACTGTCGGCAGGGAGCTTTTTTTAACCGCAGTCAGTGTTTTAGTCGAAGAACCCATGTAAATACACCTGTGAATTTATGCGATCTTTAAAAACCCACAGAAGCTGACCTTGAGGAGAGAGCGCAAAGTAATAATCTCGATTTTTTAAATCTTGGACACTGATCTGCCACCAGGAAGATTCAATTCTTTCGCTGGGTAATGACGAGATAAAACGAAGTTTTTGAACTTCGGAAGCGTTGAGCGCCTGAGGCTTATCCAATAACAACGAGGGGCGAGGACTGGCGGCAAGCCCTTTGGCATAAACGGATTTGATTTGCAGGGCCTCCTCCTGACGTTCGATCAAATCCTGAGCTTTGAAGTCCTCAGGCCAATCTGTGACAAAACGAAAACTTTGTTCAGGGAAATGGCTGGCCTCCATCTGCAAAAAACCCATCTCACACTGAGCTTGTTTGGCAAAACTGATCAGACGGCGCCAGCGATCTTCGCTGTTGTCTCGGGGCTCGAAAAAATCCAACTGTTGAACTTTTTCAGGAACATCGAAAAGAGAAATCTCAAACTCACGAATGGGGTTTTCTAAGGTAAGTTGTGACATCTTTTTTTCTAAAAGATCCTCAAACAACTCCTGATCCCGAGTGGGGCTGACAGGTTCAATACTGAGAGGATATTTTTTATCTGAATATTCGCAGTGTAGAACCACTTCCAGCTTCTGGGCATAGCGGGACAAACCCGCCAGACGAACAAAAAGAATATCCAAATGGGGTTTCATTCGTGCCATCAACAAGGGCACGGAACCTAAGGGGTCGTCCAGGTAACCATAGCCCACAAGAGGGTCGCGAGGAATAAGAGGTGAAATGACCTGAGCGTCCTGAGAATGCAAACGATTCCAAAGTAAAACACCGAAGTCCCCCCATCTTTCTCGCAGTGAATTGAGACGAAAATTTAAGACATCTTCCAGGCCATGCACGCCCAGCGTATGAAAAAAAGAAATCATGTGCTCGACCGGTCTTTTTTGAGGCCAGGGCTGGAGTCCCTCAAGATCCTTGAGTGCATCCAGACCCAGTCCGCGAAAGGCTTCCTGTTCTTTTCCTCGAGGGGCAATGAAAGACGGACGCCATCTGGCCAACATTTGAGCGGCCGAAGGCGTGTCCGCAATCGCAGCACAAGCATCAGAGGAAAATTTCGCAGCAATCTGCAAAGCTTTTTCCAGGCAAGGCGTCTCGCCTCCGAAAAGATGCTGAGTGGATTCGATTTCGACAAAAATAAATTGCGGAAAACGAAACTGCACTCGAGGACTGAGAATCAAAAAAGCCTCAGCTGAGGAACTTTCTTGTGGTGTTTTTAAATTGATGCATAAAGTTCGCATGGATCATACTCCCAGCAATATTAAAAGGTGTCGGGCGGTGAAGGGCTCTTTGGATTGTGATGAAGTCCCTTTGAAAATGAATCATCAAACTAAAAAGAGGATTGATGAAACGAGTGGCTTTTTGATTTACGAAAACCAAGGCCACCTTGTGAAGACGGCACAAGCGTTTAAGTTTTTGCAGTTGATGGTTTTTTAAAAATACTTCTTTCAGATTGCAGCCAATGACTTCAAATAACGAACTGGTGATCAGTTCTTGTAAAAGCCAAAAAAGTTGCTCTTGTTCTTGAGGCTCTTTGACAACGAGAAGCTTCTTTAAATTGATCTTCTGAGATGCCAGGTGGGCCGGGAATAGTTGGGAGTCTCCATTGATCCAAGCCGCCCATTTGTTTTGGGCATGAACATTTTGAATGATTTTAATCCACAGCGAAGTGGCCCCGGTTCCGGGGAGACCTTGAAACAGGCTCAAGTCCCCTTGAGGAACTCCTTTCCATAAAAGAAAGTCGTCCACCACTCGAACTCCAGTTGGAAGGCCCGCAGGAGGTTGCAGGTGTTCGGCAGAGACAAAGGGAATGTCGGCAAATTCGGGAAGGGTCAGGGTACTCATAAAGCTCTCCACTTACACATAAATTACTATGTAAATTATGTGTAAGTCAAAGAGCTCTCTGCAAATATGGACTAAGGTTTTAGTTCTCCTAAAACCGTTAGAAATTAGCTATTTAAGGCACCCTCTGCGGTCAGAAGATGTTTTTTTGTTTCGGGGCCCCAGTGGTATTTGAGTTTATTCGTATTTTTACCCACAACCCGGTGGCAAGGAATCCAATAGCTGACAGGGTTTTGAGCGACCGCAGAAGCCACGGCTCGGACGGCATTTGGCTTACGCAGTTTTTTAGCCAGTTCTGAATAGGTCCATGTTTTTCCCATGGGGATTTTCAGAAGTTCCAACCACACGCGCACTTGGAATTCGGTTCCTTGCAGTTTGATATTGTGTTTGGTTTGCCAGAAGTTCCCTTTGGTCCACTTCACGGGAGTGAAAGAGCCAGCGTGGAAATGGTAATTTTTATGGAAGAACTCAGTGAGATCTCCTTCAACTAATTTTTTTCCCAAGTTGTAGTTTCCGAGGAAAATAAGATCTTTTCCTTCAAAAGCAGCCAACCAGTCGCCAAATTCAGAAGGGACTTTGTAGATACGAAACTCAAGCTCACCCATAATTCACCTCTATTATGGGACAGCTCTACCTCACAATTATCGTTCACACAACCTCTTCGACATAAAGAGGGGTGAAATAGCGAAGATCATAGCCGCCAGTTCTTTTAAAAGTGGCGATGACCTCCTTTTTTTCTAAGTCGTTGGGAGTGGGCACACAAAGCAGAATGTGACCGTTTTTGATCTCTTGGTCCGCTTCTCTGAGGAAGTTCCACTCGGCCGAATCAGAAAATTTAATAAACTTTCGCATAAAATTTTCTAAAACCGTATGATGGGTCCCCTCAAGATCCACGGCACTCACTCCGTGAGCCCCTTCAAAAAGATTAAAATCCTCATCGTCATAGCCATGCTCTTCAAGCTCGCGAATGGCTTTTTCTGCGTCTTCGCGGTTGCGAAAGAAGGCCACCGTGTAGTGATTGGGGTAAGGCAAAAATTCAGGATGAGGAAGCGTTTCCAGATTAACCATAGAGACCTCCGCGTCTGATGTTTCAAGTATAGGGGAGCCATCTTTATTGTGAAAGGCGGGGCAGCCCTACATCGAGACACTTGCGAGTTTATTCAAACATTCCATCCATGGTGATGAACTGCTGATTGTTAGAAGTCATACGCAGAGACTGATAAAAACTTTGTTGGCATTGCCCCCGTAAAATCGCATCAACCCCGCCGATCATCGCCGTGTAAACCTCGTCGACATTGAGAACATCGCGAGAGGTGATCACTCCCATCTGTGGTGCGACAGCACGGACTTTCCGTAAAAAATGTTCGCGAGAAGCGCAGGACATGAGCCCTAAGATGGGAGCTTTTGAGGGCGAAGCGCTTAAAGCGGCGATCATTTTTTTAAGTCCAGGTCTTTGCACTTCATAGTAGCCATCGTAGTCCACTTTGTTTCGACCGTTCACGAAGATCGGCGGGGCAAAGTCCGGGCCACCGCCATTTCTGGAGTGACCAAAATAGAAGATGGCATCGGCATTTTGCAAACCTCGCGCAAAGTAGTCTTCCATATATTGAGTTCGTTGTTTTTGTTCGTTGCGATAGTCACCCAAGTTGGCACTCAGATACTCGGTTTGTGAGGAGAACTGCACCTCCACGCGCGCGACATACTTATTGCCGTGAATGTTCACCTCGCGAGAAAAGCGATACATATTTTGAGGGTCTTGCCTAAACCCGCAAAACCGGGCTTTGCCGTGACATGGGGTGAGGAGCAGCTCTTTCAACGAGGAAAAAGCTCCCAAGTCCATGGACGGACTGAAACCAAAGTTTATGCTTTCCGCCCGCACCTCTCGGCCGGTGGTCCAATCGAAATAGCCAAGGGCCAAACGAATATCTATCACGCCATCACGAAGAATCCCTTGATAGCGTTGGAGGCAGAGCTTTCGTTTCTCTTCTGGTAAGTTGGATAAAACGTCGGTGTTTTTTTCGTCCAGCAAATCGAGGTAAGCTTGTCCCATCTGAGTAAAAGCCGATTCGTAGAGATAGTTGCCCCGTCCAGCCGCGGTTGTTGAAAGAGGAGGCAGAGTGAGGATCAAGCTTAGCAAACACAATATCCGTGGTTTCATAAGTCGAATACTCCCTTGGTATTTAAGGGTAGTCGGCAAGAACGCAGAGTCTAGTTACAGGGAAACAATGAAGCTATGATTTCTCACAGACAGGAGTGGCGACACTTTTTAAGAAGCGCTCAACAGACGGAGCATAATCGGCTTTGAAATCACGAAGGCCCGTCAGGTGTCCCGCCTCGGGAAGTGATAACTTGGTCCAATCAAGTTGTGGATGAGGTTCGAAGACTTCATCAATATGCTTGGGTGGAATCAGAAGATCCTTCCAGCCGCGGATAGAGAGAATTCGAAATCCTTGCGGGAAGGTTTTAAGGTCTTTGTGAAGATCCTTATGAAGAAATGGACTCCAGGCAAAACTCACAAGGGGAGCCAGAACAGCTCGCAAAGCAAAGGGCTTAATTTTATATTCGTGTGTCGCCAACTGATAAGCTGAAGGCACAAAGCGAGCCGTCGGGCCACTGTCACAAATCAAGGCCACAGTGTCAGAGCACGATCGTCGGGCCATCGCCTCAATCGCCGAAGCACTGGGGTTTGAGAAAGAGAACACAATTTTTTTACCGGGAACTTGATTGAGGAGAGCTTCAATTTGATCAGCGTAAATGTGTTTGGTGCCGAAGTAACCTTTGGCGCTGACGGGGGGATGAAGGGAAAGAAGGTCTTGCATGGCGCCGTTAAGCTGAAAAGCAAAAGCATCAAAGCCCAATTCATTCACAAGCTTGATGTGACGAAGAAGTTTCTTTTTGCTGCCTTCATAGAAGTGCACAAAAAAGATCAGTTCTTCGTATTTTTTGTTTTTCGCTAAAAAGAACTCCCCTTCAAAGGGGAGTTCTTGGCTAGCGAGATCCTTAGAGTCCATTCAAATCCAACTCTTTAGTGTTTGTGCACAGGAGTTTTTGCAGGCCAAAGCTCTGTCCAGTGTCCTGCGCGGCCCTCGACTTGATGAGCTTCACCCAGAGCACTTTCAGAGACAATGACTTTCTCAAGAGCCGTTTCAGCCAACACTTTACCGCAGGCTTCGACAATAGATTCAGCATCGATGCCGTGATAAGCATAGATTTCAGAAGGACGACCGCATTTTGAATGTTTGCGAACAGCCAACGATTCTTGGCGAACACCAATGACGGAGCCGATGTTGTCTAACAAACCAGCTTCACCGTCGGCGACACTCACCACTGGAATACGTTTTCCAGCAACCGTGATAAGGTCTCCGGTTGTCACTTCATCTGCTTTTCTCAAATAAAGGTTTGAGTTCACACCCAATCCATTTTTCAGATACTCATAGTCATTTTCATGCGCTTGAATTCCGATCAAGAGATCCGAAGATGTGACAACAATCACGTTTCCATAGATACCACGAGCCAACAAGGCTTCAGACGCTTTGATCGCTTCAGCGACAAGAGCGCCCATGGCAAAGATATTCACAACGTTATCACCAGGCTCGTAACCCGCGTAACCACGGTAGTCGATCAGGTAGTAAGCGCCTTTAAGAACCTCTTCACGGATGGTGGCCATGATTTGTGTTTCTTCTTGGGTGTTGATCTCTTCTTCATTGAGGGCTCCCGCAATCGGGAACTCCGCACGAGACAAAGCCCCCTCAAGACCCACTTTAAAGCGAGCTTGTTTTTTTAGGTAGTGAACCATGTCTTTTTGTTCCGCACCACGGGTCACCAGTCTCAAAAGAGTTCCAGTTCTGCCGGCGTTGTCATTCAAGACGTGACGTTTGATCGTGTCACACAAGATCCAATCAAGTTCTTGGCAGAAGTACGGTTCCCAAGTGATTTGGTTTGGAATTTGGATGTCGGACTTCCAGCCGTGCTGGGCTCCTTCTGGAGACAAGGTCACGCCCGAAGGAGTTCCCACGCAAATGAAAGAGCTCTTCCAGTATAGATTGTAGAAGTATTGATCCAAAGCACGTTTGATGAAGAAGTCATACACCGTCATCAATGGAATCAAAGGAATACCCAGGAAGTCGCGCATCTTTCCAAAGGCACCCACGCAAGACATCACGTTTCCTTCGGCAATTTCAAAGCGCAAGAAACGATCTGTGACGTCTTCGCCAGGAACAAGGTCAGGAAGTTTGTGGTCTTTTACGCCCAATTCAGTTTCAAGGTCTTGAACAACGGGCGCTCCGAAAATCTTTCCGTCCATCGCGGGGTTTAGATTTGTCGAAGTACCCACGTCAGGCGCCATGGAAATGAAGAGCTCACCAGGAAGTTTGAAAGGTTTTTCAAGAGCCGTAAGAGCTTTTTGTTTTTCACCCAACTTCGATTCATCCAGCGGCGTATTTGAAATACGCGTGAGCTTCGCTGTCAACTGACCGAGCATCCACTGAGTGTGAGGATAGCTGGTCATCTTCGTGTTGATTTCCAAAGATTGAGGGATGTCGCCGAACTCTGTCAGCTTCTTTAAGAAGTAATCTTGATTCTTGGCTTTCAAGGCATGTTGCGCCTTGATTTCAGAATATAGTTTTTCAGAGCGAGCCGCGAGGAACTTCGCCTCGACAGTGCCAGCCGCAAAACGTTCATAAAGTTTGTCGCCTTTGATGCCTTGTTTTGCTTTGAGCTCCATCACTTCCTCTTCTTGAGGCAAAGAAGAGTGATTGCCCGGTTGAGCTGCGGCCTTAAGTCCCCAGCCTTTCAAAGTGTGGGCAATGATGATGGTCGGTTTACGCTTAGACTGTTTGGATTTCAGCATGGCTTCAGCCAAAGCCACCATGTCGTGACCACCGAAATCGCGAATAGCTTCGTAAAGCTCTTGATCAGAAACGCCTTCTAGGAATTTCTTCATTCCCGGATGTTCTTTGGCAATTCCTTTTTTAAGAGCTTTCATGTCTTGAACAAGGAGAAGAGCTTGCAGTTCGTAGTCGGCCAAATCTTTTTCAAGGAAGTTCTTAAACGTATCGCCGTCCTTCTTTTTGAACAGGGCCTGACGTTTAGATCCGTGACGAACCTGAATCACTTCCCAGCCGTTCGCAGCCATGGTGCGCTCAACGCGATCCGCATCCGTTCCATTCATGATTTCTTTGTTGGTGATACGTTGTCCATCCAAAGATTGGCGGTTGTAGTCCAAGATCCATGTCAAAGAACCGATCTCACGTTCTGCAAAATCAGGAACAGCTTCATACATAGAACCTTCACGGAATTCAGAGTCACCGCAGACCGCCCAGAAATGAGCGTCGGGAACTTCATAACCGTGTTCACGGGCATAACGATAAGCCAAAGCTAAGTAGCCAGCCTCTACAGGTGGAATACCGACGGTTCCTGACGGGAAGAAGTTGTGGTTATCAGGATCATAAGCAGAGTGATAGGATTGGAAAGTGTATTCGCTTCCATCCGTGAACTTACGAAGACCATGCATCGCTTGGTCCGCTTGCTCTTGTGTCAGCTTGGAAAGATCATTCTTCAAAAGCAGATCCAGCAGGTAGTTGTAAGAGTGATCCGTTGGCGAGGCGTGAGGTTTGTTGGCGATATGGTCAAAACCCGATTTCACCAAAAGATGCAAAGCTCCCATAATGTGAAGGGAGCTGGCTGAGGCCGCAGGATGTCCTCCGATTTTAGGATCGCCCTTTTCTTTATCAGGGCGGTGGTTGGCTTGCCAGATCATCTGGGTGGCCAAGTAATGAGCACGTCTAGCGATAGAGTCTAGAACCTCAGGTTTTACGTTTTTTAGAGTAGAGTTATCCAACGGTTTCTCCTTGAGAATTTGTACTTTTCTAGCGTCTGGCAAACTAGCACTGTAGAGAGGAGGAGTCCATGGATTTAAGCCCCGCGGCAAGAGTTCTGGCTCTATTTCTAGCGGTGGGGTGATCTTGGTCATTCTCCTAAAACCTATGAAAATTGACAGGTTACCCCATCTCAATTCATTCGCAGACCGGTAGGGCTCGTTCTCGAGGAACTTTCATTTAAAGGAAGGACTGGGCTCGCGGAGGAACCCTTAGACTTCGAGGACAAAATCCCAGCGAATTTTAACGGTCCCATCTCCCTCGATGATCCCCTTGGGAGGGTTGGGGAAGGGAGCTGCGGCTCTAAAGGCTTCAATCGCGGCATCGTCTAAATCTCTCACGCCCGAGTCGCTTAGCACTTGCACGCGAACCAGGGTGCCTCGATCGTTAAGAACGATCATCAGTTTGGTGATACGGTCTTGATTGGTGGCAGCGGGAGAACGGCCTTCTTTAAAAAGCTTCGAAAGCTTTTCACGAACGCGTCCTTCCCAGTGTTGAGACAACTGTTTACGAATGCGGTTATAGTAAGAGTAGTATTTAAATTCGCGCGTATTTAGAACCGTCTCTAAACCCACTTCCACGTCTTTGATATAATCATTCGTTTGGCTTGTTTCGGCCCCTGTGCCGGTGTTTTGTTCGCCGTTACCTCGACCTTCGCCAAGACCGGATTTTTGCTCAGCCAACTTCTGTCTTTCAAGGGCTTCGCTGGCGTCGAAACTTTTAAAAAGATCTTTAGCGATCTGTCTTTTGGATTCTTCAGCAAGGGAGGCGGACTTCAGTTTTCCGTCTCCTTTGGGGCCTGTCTTCTGCGGAGCTGCTTTTTTTAGATTCTGAAAGTCTCCGCGTTGAGCGGCGACGGTCTGTTTTGTAACTTTTTGATTTTTTGCGCTCAAAAAGCGGGCATTGTCAGGGGCTTCTTCGTTTGCAGAAACTTCATTCTGTTCAACCACTTGATTGTTAGGAGCAAGAGCTTTCCTGCGCAAAGCCTCTTCGACTTTCGCCATCTTTTGAAAATCTTCCGGAGTCAGAAAGTTGATGCTCACGGTTTCAGTCTTTGGCGCGGAGGGTGTGAGACTCTCCACCAAGACCAGCGCACCCACCACAAAAAAGTGGACGGCTAGCGAAAGCAGCACATACATTCTGAA
>JAHRXB010000270.1 GCA_019104905.1 Bdellovibrio sp. | reverse complement strand
CTTGGTCACGACATAGTCGAGTGCGGGTTCATAACAAGACGGCGTCACTTTCGTGATATCATTTTTCAATTCATCAAGACTGTAGCCAATCGCCAAGAGGGCCGCGATTTTAGCGATCGGGAATCCTGTCGCCTTACTGGCCAAGGCGGAAGATCGACTCACGCGTGGATTCATTTCAATCACCACACGCTCTCGTGTCGTGGGGTGAACGGCGAATTGAATATTGGCTCCGCCGGTTTGAATGCCGACCTCATTAATAATTTTGCAGGCCTCATCGCGCATGGACTGATATTCACGATCACTCAAGGTTTGTTGGGGTGCGACCGTGATACTGTCACCTGTGTGGACTCCGCACGGATCCAAGTTTTCGATACTACAAACCACCACGAAGGTGCCTTGATAGTCGCGCATCACTTCGAGTTCGAACTCTTTCCATCCAAGGATGCTTTCTTCAACTAAGACCTCCGAGGTGGGACTTTCATGAAGAGCTCCGACAAGCATCTTCTTGTACTCTTCAGGAGAATAAGCGATCCCGCCCCCTCCGCCACCCAAAGTGTAATTCGGGCGAAGAATCAACGGATAACCCAAGTCATCCGCCACCTGTAAACCATGTTCAAAAGTACGTACCAAATGACTTTTAGGATAACGAGCCCCGATTTTATCAAGAAGGCCACGGAAGATCTCGCGATCTTCACCGGCTTTGATCACCTGAGGAGTGGCTCCCAATAACTGTACTTTGTACTTTTGCAAAATGCCCTTGGCATGAAGATCCAAAGCCAAGTTCAACGCCGTCTGTCCTCCCAAAGTGGGAATGACAGCGTCGGGCTTTTCTTTTTCGATGATTTTTTCAAGATAATCGACTTTGAGTGGCTCGACATAGACTCGTGTCGCCACTTCGGGATCTGTCATGATGGTCGCCGGATTGGAGTTCACCAGGATGACTTCCAGTCCTTCTTTCATGAGCGCCTTACAGGCTTGGGTGCCGGAGTAATCAAACTCACAAGCTTGTCCAATAACGATGGGTCCAGATCCAATAATTAGAACTCGTTTAATACTGGACTTCCGCGGCACTCATTCCCCCTTTTAGACGCCTAATTTTCCCTCATTCGAGTAGATCATTTCAGGCTTCACATGCTTATACTGTTCAAACTTATAGCGCATCTTAATCAAACGAAGCATGAGAAGATCAGGATCCAAATCCGGATCTTTTCGATGGCGCTTTACTTCGCTTAAAATAAATTTTTTGGCGCTTTCAGGATGGAAACAAAATCCTCGCGTGAACACGAAAGAGTCACCCTGTGGAATCAAACGAACTTCAAAAAGTTCGTCAGGATCAAATCCGAAAACGTAAGAAGATTGCTTCACCACAAGCTTCTTATTCGCCAAAAGATCTTTAATATAAACATCCCCATTTTTGATTTTATTAAATTCAAAAATAGAATGACGATGTTGTTTTAAAATTTCCAAAGTCTTGAGCTCTTCATCTGAAAAACGCAATTCGCGAACCAACAAACAAGCCTCCAAAGGCGTTTGCCCGAAACCTTTCAGTTCGCGAGTGAAAAAATACCAATCATAAAACTGCGCCATACGGGACTCATAATGCTCCGAGTTTTCATCCAAGGTTCCCGCATTTTCAAAGAACTCTTTTTTAGCCATGGCCAATTCGTCCTTGAAGGCGTCGCTCACAAAGTGATTCAGAATTTTTTCAATTAGTTTTTCATATTCGTTCATATCATCCGCTCTACAAAATAGCTAAATAGCCCGGCCGCCTCATGAGGCCCTGGGCAACTTTCCGGATGATATTGTATTCCCAAACACTTCTTTTTTTCACTATAAAAACCTGCCACAGTGCCATCATTTAGATTCACATGGGTCACTTTTACGTCCCCAGGCAAACTGCCCTCTTCCACGGCGTATCCATGGTTCTGACTGGTCATATAGATCTGATTAAGCAGAGTGTCGCGAATGGGGTGATTACTGCCACGATGACCAAACTTTAACTTGTAGGTCTTCGCCCCTAAGGCCAGGGCCAAAATCTGATGACCCATGCAGATCCCAAAGATCGGCTTCACCCCTAACAGCTCACGCACGGTGCCCGTCGCCATTTTCACATCCGCCGGATCACCGGGGCCATTGGTCAACATAATGCCGTCGGGATTGTATTCCAGAATTTCCTGAACTGAGCTGCGGCTGTTGAAGATTTTAACCTCAGAACAGCGAGATTGGAGCTCCCGTAAGATATTTTCTTTACTGCCAAAGTCTAAAACCGCCACGCGCGGGCCGACCATGTTTTCACCCCTGCGAGTTTCAGCCTGCGGGCGAGATGTGAGATAAACCCAGTCTTTATCCAAAGTCTTTTTTTGAGCGATCAAAGCTTGCGCTTTTTGGCGAGCCTCTTGCTCTGAATCCGCACAAACAAGAGCCCCCCAGGGAGTTCCTCCTTGGCGGAGACGCAATACGAGATTTCTCGTATCGAGCTCAGTCACAAGCGGAATCTTGTTATCAGTCAGGCGCTTCTTCCATGCGTGATCGCGCTCGGTGTCTTGAATCTCCAGGCAAATAAATCCCTCAATCCAAAGTCGACGCGACTCCCACACGTCATCTTCAACGCCATAATTTCCTTGCATGGGAGCGGTCATCACTACGATTTGCGAAAAATAAGAAGGGTCTGTGGCGATTTCTTCATAGCCAGAGTGGGACGTATTAAACACCACTTCCCCAGCACGATCTTCTCCACCCTGCCAAAGACCTGTGTACAACTCGCCACTTTCAAGAACCAAATAGCCCTTCATTATTTTTCCCCCGCTAGAGTTGCATAAATAAGACTTTGACGAATCAAGACGCCATTAGAAACCTGATCCAGCACCTGGCATCGCGAATCCCGCAAAACTTCCGCATCCAGTTCTGTCCCTTGGTTGATGGGCCCCGGATGCATGATCAAAGCTTTAGCTGACAACGCCTTCAAGTTCTCTTGAGTAAATCCATATTGCTTACGATAGTCTGCCAGCGAGTACTGATGAGAGTGACGCTCTAATTGCACGCGCAACGCCATTGCCACAGAGGCCCACTGCAGTCCCTCGCGCAAAGAAGTGAAGACTTTTTGTCCCGAGGATTCCGGCAAAAATTCCGTCGGACCACACAACGCCACCTCATAGCCCAGCTTCTTTGCTAACTCAAAGTGAGAAGCGGCCACACGACTATGGCGAACATCACCAACTATCAAAACCTTCTGACCTTCACAGGTTCCCAGATGTTTTCGAATCGTGTAAGCATCCAAAAGAGCTTGAGTCGGATGGCCTTTCTTTCCCCAGCCCGCATTTAAAATAGGACTGTGAACTTTTTCAGAAAGGGATTTTAAATCCAACTCATCCCCGCAGCGAATCACCAAAAAGGACGGCTTCATGGCATCCACATTCAGAACCGTATCTTCAAAAGTCTCGCCCTTTTCCAAACTGCTCCCCGCCTTACCATCCAAACGCAAGGGGTAAACTCCAAGTCGAGCACACGCCGTCTCGAAACTCATACGAGTTCGGGTGCTGGCTTCAAAAAACAAAAGGGCTCCGGTTTTACCGAAGCCCTCAAAGTCCAACGACTTATTGGCAGCAATTTGATCCGCCAAAGAGAATAGGAAGTCGATTTTTGTTTTTCCGAGAGAATTAAGATCAATGAGGGATTTATTTTGTCTAGACAACATCTAGAACCCAAGCCTATGGCCCGAGTTCCGAGATGTCAATACAGTGGAGAAAAAACTCGGTCCCAACGCACCGAAGGGTAACGATCCCCACCCCATTTTTTTTGCCAATCCAATGAAAGCCAAATTAATACGACCCGACCCACCACCTGAGTCATAGGAACCGTGCCCCAATAGCGCGAGTCGTCACTTGCATCCCGATTGTCCCCAAGCAAAAAGACTTCCCCCGGAGGAACCACCAAAGGGCCGAAATCTTTATCCTCGGACTGCTTTTGAAAAATCACGCGCCAATGATTCTCTCCAGACACTTCCTGGTAGATATCAAACATTTCTGGATTTGGATTGTCTTGCTGATTTTCCAAAACTTTTTCATATCTCATCGGCTCTTCATTTAAAATCAAACGCCCATTGATGATCTGCACACGATCCCCAGGAAGACCTATCACGCGTTTTACGTAAGTTGTTGTCGGCTGATTGGGATAAGTGAAGACCACCAAATCACCCCGCTCAGGTAAAGATGACGCCCACTTGTCTTTTGCAAATGGCACGGGAAACCCATAGGAGATGCGTGAAGAAAAAATGAAATCGCCGGGTTTTAAGGTGGGCTGCATAGAGCCCGTGGGCACTTTATAGGCAGTCACAAGATAGTTACGCACAAAAAGGGCGCACAGCACTGCCAAGATCAAAGTTGTTAAATATTCCCGCCAACGAGTCATCCCTCAATCTTAGGACGAACTTAAGAAAGAAGGAAAGACAATTTCTTACTGCACTTTTTTAAATAGTCGATCGAAACGAATTTCAGAGGGATTACAAACAAAGGTCATCGTCGGCAAAGTGCTATGGCAAGACAACCAAATCACCCAAGCTTTCCCCACAATGTAATCATTCTTCACAAAACCCCAATAGCGAGAATCACTGGATTGATCGCGATTGTCTCCCATAAAAAAGAAATGACCTTCAGGAACGGTGTAAGACTGGGATTCGCCCCCCACTTCTTCAGAAATAAACCGCACCACATAGGATTTCGTGCCGTTATTTTCAGTGTAGTAGTTAAAGCCCACTTCGCTGCTGGGACTCTCGTAAGGAGTTAAAGTGAATTTCTTCCCATTGATCGTGATCCGACCGTTTTGCACATCCACCTTGTCCCCCGGAAGACCAATCAATCTTTTGATGTAGTAGACGTCGGGATTTTCTGGATACTTAAAAACAATGATTTCCCCCCGTTGAGGTTGGGACCATTGAAAAATCCAAGGATTTCCAAAAGGCACATGCAATCCATAAGCAGCTTTTTGCACGAGAATGTGATCGTGAATCAGAAGATTAGGAATCATACTTCCCGATGGAATCACAAAAGGTTCCACCACGGCCCACCGTACACTCAACACCAACAAAATGGGAAAAAGGAACGTCAGAATCGCCTGATTCCACGTTCCTTTTAAACTTCGAGTGGGCGTTGGCTCTGTCATTAATTTACAGAGTGAAAGAAGCGCCCCCAACGAGTCGTCAGAGGATTACATAAGAAAGGAAGAGCCGGAACCGTTTCCTCACAGCTGAGCCATACGAACATCGCGCGGCCCAGGATGTTTTGTTTTGGCAAAAATCCCCAAACACGTCCATCGGACGAGTTCATACGATTGTCACCCATCACAAAAAGATGATCTTGGGGCACCGTCACCGGACCGAAAGTTTCGTAGATATCACCCTTGCGAAGAAGGATCGCGTGGTTCTTTCCACCGGGAAGCTCTTCTGTGAATTCTACGTAATTGTCCTTGCTGTCATTGATGTTTCCATCACGCTGGAAGTCCGCATCGCGCAACCAGGCAAAGTCATCCATGTTGGCAGGGACTTTTTTATCAACAGGTTTATCGTTGATATAAAGAGTGCCGTTTTCATAATAAATTTTATCGCCGGGCTCCCCGACAATACGCTTGATGAAGAATGTGCTCATGTCTTTAGGGTATTTAAAGACAATCACTTCACCACGCTTGGGTTCATTGAATTTCACCAACCAGTTTTCACTGAAAGGGACACGCAATCCATAAGTCAGTTTATTCACAAAAATATGATCGTGGATCAAGAGCGACGGAAGCATCGATCCAGAGGGAATGACGTAAGCTTCAATAAATCCCCAGCGAATGAAAAGCGCGATGAAGACCGCCAAAAAGAGAGAACCCCATCCTTCAGTCCAAAAATGTTTTGTGCGCCAGTTCCAGCTGTTTTTGTTGTCACTCATGCTGCATCCTCTCCATTAATCCTCAACTTTTAGAATCGCCAAGAAGGCTTCCTGAGGCACATCGACTGTTCCGATTTGCTTCATGCGCTTTTTACCCTCTTTTTGACGCTCCAAAAGCTTACGCTTACGGGAAATATCACCACCATAACACTTGGCGGTCACGTCTTTTCTCATGGCCCCTAAGGTCTCACGAGCAATAATTTTTGCACCAATCGCCGCCTGAATCGCCACCTGGTATTGCTGACGAGGAATCAGCTCTTTCATCTTTTCCGTCAAAGCACGGCCCCGATTGACGGACTTCGATTTGTGAACAATCAAAGAAAGAGCATCGATAGGTTCCCCGTTAATCAGAATATCCAATTTTACGAGGTCTGACTCTTCAAAGCCGATGAATTCATACTCCAACGAGGCATAACCTTTAGAGATCGACTTCAAACGATCATAGAAGTCCATGACCATTTCATTCATCGGGAGTTTGTATTCAATGATGACTTTTTTATCAGTCACGTATTCCATTTTAATCTGAATGCCACGCTTATCTTCACAGAGCTTCAAAATCCCGCCGATATATTCGGTGGGAGTGTGCAGAGTCACCTTCACATAAGGTTCTTCAAACTTGGCAATCTGAGTTTCATTGGGCATACCCGATGGGTTTTCGAGCATGATCTCTGTCCCATCCGTCTTCGTGATTCTGTAAACCACCGTCGGAGCCGTGGTGATCAAATCAAGATTGAACTCACGCTCCAAACGCTCTTGCACGATTTCCATATGCAAAAGACCCAAGAAACCACAACGATACCCAAAGCCCAGAGCGGCGGATTTTTCCACCTCGTAAGTCAAAGAAGAGTCATTCAAACAGAGCTTATCCAAAGCATCTTTTAAACTTTCGTATTCCGAAGCCACCACCGGGAAAATGCCCGCAAAAACCATCGGTTTGATTCTTTGGAAACCAGGAAGTGGTTCTGTCGCTGGATGTTTTGCGGATGTGACGGTGTCACCCACCTTCACGTCGCGAATGTCTTTGATACCGCAAATAAGGAAGCCCACCTCACCCGCTTCCAAGGCCTCTTGCATCGCGGGGAAAGGTTTATATTTACCCATGCGCAAAACTTCGTAATCACGATCCGTCGCCATGAACTTGATCTTGTCGCCTTTTTTAATGGCTCCATCCATCACGCGCACCAATACGACCACACCCTGATAAGCATCAAACCAAGAATCGAAAATGAGCGCCCGAGGAGTCAGACTGCGATCCGCCTTTGGAGGAGGAACTTTCTCAACGATGGCCTCCAGGATGTCAGTGATCCCGATTTTTTCTTTGGCCGACGCATGGATAATTCCAGTGCAATCAAGTCCCACGGTGTCTTCAATTTGTTTTGCCACGCCTTCAGGATCTGCCGAAGGAAGGTCAATTTTATTCAAAACAGGAATGATCTCGAGATTGTTCTCAAGTGCCAAATAAACGTTGGCCAAAGTCTGAGCTTCCACTCCTTGAGCGGCGTCGACGACCAGAATAGCGCCCTCACAGGCAGCCAAAGAACGCGACACTTCGTATGAAAAATCCACGTGCCCCGGAGTATCGATCAAATTGATCTGATACATGTTGCCGTCTTTGGATTTAAAATCCAAACAAACGGTTTGCGCCTTAATCGTGATTCCACGTTCGCGCTCCAACTCCATGTTGTCGAGGAATTGATCCTTTTTCTCACGATCAGACAACGCGCCCGTGGCAGAAAGAAGACCGTCCGCCAAAGTCGATTTACCGTGGTCAATGTGAGCAATGATAGAAAAGTTACGTATAAATTTAGGATCCATAATTCTCTTTTTTTAGATGAAGTTGGCGCTTCTTACGCCCAGCGCGCAGTATACAAATAAGAAGCGCCGAGTTGCTAGAGACAACTCGGCGCAATGATTACGGTTTTCTTTAAAATTACGCCAAAGTCTTTACGGCGTCTTTGAGCTGCTCAATCTTATTGAGCTTCTCCCATGTGAAGGACTCTTCATTACGGCCAAAGTGGCCATAGGCTGCCGTTTGACTGTAAATAGGTCTCAAAAGATCCAAATCTTTTGTGATTCTTGCAGGACGCAAGTCAAAAACCTGACGAACTGCTTTTTCCAACGCCTCAGGGCCCACTTTGCTTGTGCCATAGTCGTTCACTGTGATGCTCACAGGCTCCGCAACACCGATAGCATAAGCCACCTGAACCAAACATCTTTCCGCAAGACCAGCGCCAACGATGTTCTTGGCAATATGACGAGCTGCGTAAGCCGCCGAGCGATCCACTTTCGAAGGATCTTTACCAGAGAACGCCCCACCGCCATGAGCCCCATGCCCACCGTAAGTATCTACGATGATTTTACGACCGGTCAGGCCGGCATCTCCCATCGGTCCCCCCGTTACGAAACGGCCCGTCGGGTTGATGTGGAACTTGGTCTTTGCATCCAACCAGTTTGCAGGAATGGATTTCTTAATCAATTCTTCCGTGATGAATTCTTTGATAGTCGCATTAGAAACAGAGTCAGCATGCTGAGTGGAAATCACGACAGTATCAATACGCTTGGCTACGCCATTTTCGTATTGCACAGTCACCTGAGATTTTGCATCAGGACGGAGCCAATCCACCTTGTTCGCCTTACGAAGTGCTGCAAGATCCTTCACAAGTTTATGAGACATCGCAATGCTTAAAGGCATCAACTCTGGAGTTTCATTCACCGCATAACCAAACATCAATCCTTGGTCTCCGGCCCCTTGATCATCAGACAAGGTCTCTTTGACACCCACAGCGATATCAGGAGATTGTTGGCCCACAGCGATCATGACACCGCAAGTTTTGTAATCAAAACCCTTGTCAGAGCTGTCATAACCGATACGCTTCACCACATCACGAGCCACTTCTGAGAAGTTCACTTTTGCAGACGTCGTGATCTCGCCCCCGACAACAATCAAGCCCGTCGTCAGCAAGGTTTCACAGGCCACACGACCCTTAGGGTCTTGAGCCAAGATCGCATCCAAGATGCCATCAGAAATTTGGTCTGCCATTTTATCGGGATGCCCCTCAGATACAGATTCGCTCGTAAAAAGATAATTTTTCACTGCTTTCATTCCTCATTAGGAAAGGTGTTAATGAGCTCGGCCTAAGGTGAAATCATACCTTAAGCCATCCTAAATGCCCTTCACATTTAGCGAACGGCCAACCTACCAAACGAGGGGGGAGGGGTCAAAAGAATAAAAAAGGTGGCTTCTTTTAGCCACCTTTTTAAACATTTTCGCTGTTGAGCTTAAGCCGCTCTAGGCCGCTTTCTTCCAGCGCATAACCTGATCCAGACGCCCCTCTTTGGTGAGCTCCGGCTTCTTATGGTTTTTATACTGCTTGCTCGTTTTTAGAAATTGTTTTTCAAGCTTCTCTGCCGCTGAATCCACAGCCCCGTACACATCGGTGCCATAAGCGGTTGCCTTAAAATATTTCTCTCGAGTGTTGACCGAGATCTCAACACAGAACTCATTTTTCTGTTTAGAGAAATACACGCTGCCATAACCTTCCTTCAGCAAAAAACGCCCGACTTCCGACATCTTTTCGTCCGTATAGTTTTCAAGAGATTCGGAGTGATCGAGGTGCTTAAAGGTATAGTTGAGTTTCATTTTTTCTCCTTTGGCCCCTTTCAAGGCCTATTATTTGGGAAGCTTCGTCAGCTTCTTCAGTCGCCCCAGAGAGGACTCTAGGACTGCCTAGACCTCTTATCGGTCAGGCTCGACCAAAGATGAGCCTTATTTTGAGACTCACTTAGATTTTCTTTGGGTTAATTGGCAGCGCTTAAAAATTTCGAGATCGGCTCTATTATTCAAATATTTGCTGACCGGGACCATATTATCGTAGGCCGCACGACATCTCCCCCGTTGGGCCTCAATATTTGCATCGTAATAGGAATCGCGCAAAGCCGCGGGCAATCTATCCACATGGGTTGGAATCAAAGTTCCTTGCTTGAGCTTTTGTTTGTACTCACTCAAGGCCGCCTCCGACTGCTTGCGAATTTCGCGAATGTCGGCGTATCGAGGTGGAATGTTGGGTGGAAGCTTTTTTGCGGTGTCCAAAGCCCCTTCGAAATTTCCGACTTCAAAGTACAGCTTCGTCCGGTCGTAAAGAGCTTCGATTTCTTGAGGATCGAGGGACTTTGGCTTTTTACCGAAGGGGTTCCCCAAAAATCCCAACGATAAACCCACGACCGCCACTCCCCATGTCACAAAATGAGCACTTGTTTTTTTCATATAGGGGCTTATCGGAATTTCTAGACTAAAGATGAGGAGCCGTGGTGTTTTAGAATGAAACGGAATTAAACCGAAACCATCTTCCGATAGTATTCCAACAGCCTTTTCGCTCCATGCACCAGATTCGCTTCCCAATCATTATGCGCATTATGGTCCGCCCCGTCGGTGATGTATTTTAGCGAAATCAGCTGCACACCCATCTTGCGACAGACTTTGGCCAGTGCGTACCCTTCCATATCTACCAAATCACAGGAAACCTTCGGAGCCCCCGTCTCAAAGCTGTCGCCGGTGCCACAGACACCTTTGATCAGTTCTGGAAAATAAGGAATTAACTCAATGCCTCCGGGAAGAGGATCAAACGGCGTTTCTCCCACCTTGAAACCCAAGGGAGAAATATCCATATCTCGCTGAACAAAAGTGGATACCTCCACCAGATCATGGGTTTTAAATTTCGAACTTCCGGCCGTTCCTAAGTTGATCATGACTTTGCACTTTGTTTTGTGAATCACATCCATCGCCGTCAATGCCGCATTGACCTTGCCAATGCCGGTGTAAAGAACTGGAATATTCTCATTTTCAAAAAGCCCCTGGGATTCACCAGGAAGAGCCATCACCAACACGACATCATTAATATTGAACAAGGGAAAATACCTCTTCGTTTTTAAACTTCATTTTATTCAAAAAAGTGAGATTCACAAGAACCGCCACAGACTCTACCTTGTAGCCCGCAAGATAACTTAAATCAATCGCCGCTTGAAGTGTTCCCCCCGTCGCCAAAACATCATCGACAATCATGATATTTCCTTGCCCCAAAGGAAGTTCAATTTCAGCCTGCCCATATTCAAGAGCATAAGAGATTCTTTTGGTTGGTGGCGGCAACTTCCCCGCTTTGCGAATCGGAAGAAAACCTTTTTTATGGGTCGCCGCCAAATGCGCCGCCAGAATGAAACCACGGGATTCGATTCCGGCAAAATAGTCCACCTTCGAAAGATCCACTTTTTGCACCAAGTTTTTTGACACGAAGTCCAGAGCCTCGGGATTCCGCAGCAGAGGAGACATATCGCGAAATAAAATTCCCTCTTGCGGAAAGTTGGGTACATCACGAATTAAACTCTTTAAGTCCATTATATCCTCTCCCACACAAGGGGTGCGCGTTTCAAACACGTTCTTTCTTATTCTTATTCAAAACGCCGCTTCGAGTAAAGAGTGGCGCCACAGATTCGGACTGGGGGCCGAAAGGTCGGTGGGATTGGGTGCCGCGAACGGTGGACGTGTCGCGAGCGTCGTGGTTCTGGCCAGACGGCTAAATGCCCCCTGGCCAGGTTTCGGGAAAGTCCTTTTCTGAGATCACGGTGGGGACGGATCTGAGTGCGGTTGTTTTATCTATAAATACAAAAGCATCATAGCGCTGAGCCACTTGAGTGGGAACATAGTTGCGACCGTGCTCTTCAAACTGAGGGCGATAGACGACTCCCACTGCGCGATGACCAAACTCGCGACTTCCCAAAATGGTCTTTCTCGCCTCCGCATCAAAGAGCATATAAAATCGGGGTGACTTAAGGTCCTCCGAAGCCTTGTGACAAAAGAACTCGAAAGAAGCCTCCCGCGCTGGTGGCAGAGGCGTGTGAGTTTCTGGCCCATCCCACGCCGGCCCCGCCAAGACTTCTCCTTGATAGGTTCCAAAACCCACCAGAGCCACTTGATCGACCCCGAATTTTTCGCGGGCAAGTCCTCCCAGATTCACATAGCCCTCTTCCAGCATATCCGTCGCATGATAGTCACCGATGTGGCTATTGTGAGCCCATACAATGCACTTGCTGTTTTTAGAATGACGATGCAGAAGAATCTCTAAAGTATCCATCATGTGCTGATCACGCACATTCCAGGATTCGGGCCCCCCAAAAAGCATGGAGCGATAGTAGTCCTCCGCATTTTTCACAATGCGGGCATTTTGTTGTGCGCTGAAGAGGTCCTCGCTGACACCCTTGATGTCTTCAAGGCGCACACGCAAAATTTTGCGCAGATTTTCCACGACCTCGCTGCGACATCCCTCTGTGAATTTCACAAGATATTTGGCATACGCTTTTTCATCCCGTGCAAACGGATCAAAACAGGCATAATTGTTTTTCACTTCTTGGGCAAATTCATGATCCATTTTTTCCGCGTAGGCCTGCACATAATCCATGGACTCAAAAAGAGAGTACACATCAAGACCATAAAAATGAGATTTAAACTCTTTCATCCACTCAATCAAAAGCGCGGTTTCATCATTGGCCCACATCCATGTTGGCCACCGCTCAAACTGGCGCATGATCTCCCTGGCGCTGCGCCCTTTCCCGTGGTGGATATAGTCGTTGAACTTTTGACAAGACGGCCAATCTCCCTCCACCGCGATGAAGTCAAAGCCATAATCCCGAATAAGTCTTTGTGAAATCATTCGTCGTACGCTGTAGAACTCGGCAGTTCCGTGAGTGGCCTCGCCTAACATGACAATGCGGGACTTTGACAACCGTTCAACCAAATCATCCCAGGAGTCTTCTCTTTTGATAGGATGGGCAAACATTTCTATTTCGCGAACGACATTCTCTTTGGGTTCTGAAACTTTTCGGGACGACGGGCTGTTTTCTAAAAACCAATCGGTCGCGTATTCCACAACTTCTTCCAAAGCTCCGGGCTCTTCAAAAAGATGGGTGGCCTTCGGGACGGTGACCATCTTGGCTGATGGCAATCGACGAGCGGCCTCTTCATTTGAAAGAATCACTGTTTTGTCATTGCCTCCGACAATCAAAAGCGTGGGAACTCGGACCTTCTCGAAATACTTTTCAGCTAAGTCCGGACGGCCCCCCCGACTGACCACGGCAAAAATATCGCGTTCACTTTTCGCGGCAGCCCCTAAAGCCGCTGCGGCCCCCGTGTTTGCACCAAAAAAACCGATGGGGGTTTTGTGATCTGGAAGATGTCGCAAGCCCGCTTCCGTAGATTTTAAAAGTCGACGTATTAAAAGCTCTACATCAAAAACATTCTTTCGATCTGCGGCTTCTTTGTCGGTGAGAAGATCTGAAAGCAAAGTGCTAAAGCCCATCTTATTCAATTCTTTTGCGACAAATCTGTTACGCGGACTTTGCCGACTGCTTCCACTTCCATGGGCAAAGACGATGAGCCCCCGCATGTTCTCAATTAACGTCAGATCCCCCTTTAATTCAACACCCTCATCTCGAATATTGAGTTCCTTTTCTCGAGCCCCTAGCAAAGAACCCCGATTTTTGAGAATTTCAATCACCTCTTTGTCAGAGACCTGATCAAAATCTTGATACCAATTCCCCACAGCATAGAAATTTTCAGGAGTTAACAAGCAAACCAGATCATCCGCAGCCTTCCTGATTTGCTCTAGGGACGAGACCGAGGCCACAGGGGTCGCCACGATGATTTTCAAAGGATTTCGCTCGCGAAGAAGTTGAACCGCCGCCAAAATCGTCGCTCCCGTCGCGATGCCATCATCAATAAGAATCACAACTCGATCATTCACGGAGGGCGGGGCCTGGCCAAAACGGAATTTCTCCATTTGTTTGGAAACCTCCTGCAGCTTCGCTTTGGCCGCGTCTTCCAGTTCCTCCATGCTAAGCTGCAATCGGCGAATCAAATCCAGATTAAACCAGGGAGGGCCACTTTCAGTGACCGCCCCCACGGCCAATTCTGGATTTAAAGGATGCCCCACTTTTTTGACCATCAAAAGATCTAAAGGAGCCTGTAATCTTTTGGCCACCTCGAAAGCGACGGGAACTCCCCCCCGAGGGATCGCGAGAATAAGAGGATCTTGATCTTTATAAGCGAGAAGTCTTTCGCCCAAAGCTCTGCCGGCGTCTTTTCGATTTTCAAAATGTGTCATGAGTGCCTCTTTCATGGTTCGCATCCAGACCAAAATTTTGCAGATTCCCCTCATAGCGCCCGGTGATTTTCTTTATATGAATTCGATAAATGACAGCCGTCTCTAACATCGCGGCAAAATCGACGGTCAGAGGAGAAAGGTGTTCTTCACCATTCATTTTGACAACTCTTTGAATCAGCAGGCGCATGGCCTTGGTGGCCTCTTCACCTTTGATTTGTTCAAATGTTCCCCAGGCGATAACACTCTTCCATTCGAAGAGACTGTGAACCTCCTCCACTTCCAGACACACGTGAGGATTTTTTTGCATGAGTGCGATTTTTTTTCCGTTGCTCGAGTGGCTATAGATGTAGGGATAATCAATCACATAGGTGATCGGCACCACATAGACCTCTTTGTGGGAAAAACAACCAAGATGTCCAATCGGACTATTTTCTAAGACGCGAAGACACTCCGCCTGATCCAACGAACTCATTTT
>JAHRXB010000267.1 GCA_019104905.1 Bdellovibrio sp. | reverse complement strand
AGTGTGCCTGATTTCGAAAACACAATCTGGACCTCGCCCTGAAGAGGGACTGTCCCCGCTAATTTCAGATTTTGATTTTTTGCCAAAACCAAAGATCCCATCAAAGTCAGAGAAAGAACAAGAAGGTACTTCATGCTGAACTTTTCGGAATTACAGACGAAAGCTTTAGGACGTAAGTACGGGATTTTTTTCCTGTATAGGAGGATATACCGGAATGATTACGATAAACTCAGTGCCGACTCCGCTTTCTGAGCGCGCCTGAATTTCTCCTCCGTGATTCTGAATGATTCCGTAGGAAATACTGAGGCCCAAGCCGGTCCCCTGCCCCACGCCTTTGGTCGTGAAGAAGGGATCAAAAATTTTCTCAAGGGTTTCGTTCGACATTCCTTTGCCACTGTCTTGAATTGAGACTTGCACCCAGCCGCGACGATCTTTGGAGCCCTTGTAGTCTTTCAGTGCCGTTGTGGATATCCAAATATGGCCATTCCCTTCGATGGCCTGAACAGCATTCGAGAGAATGTTCATAAACACCTGATTGATCTGGCTGGCATAACAGTGAATCAAAGGGGTGGGTTCATATTGCCTATGGATCTCAATGCGGTTTTTGATTTCACCCTGAAGAAGATTCAAGGTTGTGTCCAGACTTTGATGAACATCGATTTCTTGCAGCTTCGCTTCTTCGAGACGTGAAAAGTTTCGTAGGCCCAACACGATATCCCGCGTACGACGGGCACCATCTTGGCAAGAGGCCACAAGTTTCGGCAGGTCTTTTACAATATAATCAAACTCATACTCTTCTTTGAGTGCCGGAAGTTGCGGAGGGTTTTTCTCAGCCACTTCCGCAATCTCAATCAGTCTTTCTGAATATTCTTTGAGATGAGTCATGTTGCTGTAAATAAAACCAATCGGATTATTGAGCTCATGGGCAACACCCGCCACCAGCTGACCAAGGCTGACCATCTTAGCAGAGTGAACAAGTTTTGTTTGGGTGTCTTTGAGTTCTTTGTTGGCAGATTCAAGCTCTGTGATTTTCTTTCTTAAATCAGAGCGAGCCTGCCAGATCTTCTTGCTCATTTCGTTAAAAGATTCCGTCAACAGACCGATCTCGGTGTCATTTTTTACAGGAATGGTCACGGCTTGTTCCTGTGATTCAAATGACTGCAAGGCCTCAACAAGATCGTACAAGGGTTTTAACACCCAACTTGAGGTCACCAGAATGGTCAGAACAAGAAGAACCACAACCGCCCCGACAACTGTCATAAAAGCAAAGTTCACGTTTTTAAGCACAGCTTTGGCTTCGCTTTTTGAGGCCCCCAGCGCGACATGAAACTTGGTAATTCCCCAATCCAAGGGATAAATCAAAAAACCGTAAGGTATAGATCGAACATTCAAATCAAAAAATGGCTCGTTGCCAGGACGGAAAAAAGGACGGAAGAAATCTTTTTTATAGAGATAAAAATCAGGGTGACTGGCGACCACGACCTGTCCACTGTCTTTAAAAAAGATAAGTTCAAGCTTTAAACGATTCTTCAGGCGATTTACAAACGCCTTATCCAGGCTCACTGTCTGCTCGACGAAACCGACAGGTCTTCCCGCCGCCGCCGTCACTTTGGAAATAAAAATCAAATTTACTTTTTGATTGTCGCCGGCTTCGGCTATGGCCATTTCCTTTTCATCTTTGACCTGAGCCATGTATTTTGCCGAGAGGAAGACCGCGTCTTGAACGGGAACAAAGCTGCGCACGTTCTCTTTGTCGTCCTTAAAAACAGACGCCAACATCTTTCCTTCCCGATCAAAAAACGTCAGGCTGGAAAGATTATCTGATTTAATCCACTGCGAAGACAAAGTTCGCAGGGTCGCCCCATCCCCTACGGTCATATGATAGATCAGACTGGGATCTCGGATGTACTTATCACGCTTTTGCTGAAGACTTGCGCGCAACTCTGAAAGAACAAGATCAATCTCTCGCGCATTTCCACTAAGACGTTGCGACAATTCATGATCGATGGCTTTTTCATACTTCACCATCGAATATCCGGTAACAAACGCCAAAGGAATCACCGAAAACAAAACAAACCAGACAATCAAAATTGTTCGCAGTGATCGTTTTGGTTTCTTCCTTAAAGTTTTCACTTCTTGGCTTCGTCCACGGTAACAATCATACGCACGATCCCGTCGGGCATGACTCTTGGATGTTTTTCTTTGCTAATCTTTGGCTTTCCATAAGTTGCCAAAAAGCCCATGAGGTCCTGATACTTCGCTTCAGGAATCGTAAAGTGATAATACATGGAGTTCGCGGTTTTCTTCCAACCCAACTCCACAGAACCGGCCTTACGCCCTCCCAGTTCGTTGATCTTTTCTGTGATCTTGGGACCGACGACTTCAATATGTGTAACGGCGATTTCACCGCGTTAGAGGAACCCACCGGAAACGGCCGTAACAGACGGTGGTTCCGCCGTAGGCTTCTCATTTTTGGCAACAACGGTTGCAGCGACAGTTTTCTCGGGCGCTGGGGTTTTTTCCGGAACTTTGACCGCCACAGGTTCTTTCGTTGCTTCTTTAACTCCCTCGTCAACAAACTCCGGCTTGTCTTCTGCATCCGCAGAGGTCGTGGCCGTTGTTCCCGTTTTTGAGACCTCCGCCAGCACAACTTCTTTACTGCCACTGCCAATTCCAAGTTGCATGACTTTCTGCCATGGAGTCACCGACAATAAAATCACAATGCCCAAAACAACGACCAAAGCTTCCAGTCCCCACTTGAGTCCCTGAGGCCATTTATCAAAATTTGATTTTTGCATAAGAACGGAAAAGTAGCTTGAGGTCGTACTAATCTGCGCAATGATGGGCTGAGAAACGATGGTATCGCCCAGCCTCTCTGCATAACTTTGTCCGTTTTGAATCTTGTTGAGATCTAACTGTGCGTCTCGGGAAAATTTCACGTGATCTTCAATGACTGCGCGACGTTCTTTATCCAAACTTCCCGAGAGGTAATCGTAAAGAAGTTCATGCCCAATAAAGGGAGAGATCTCTCGTTTGTCTTTTTTTGAAAGTGAAATCTTATTTTCCTGTTGAGCCATGCTTTAACTTACTCACACCTTGGGTCATGCTGCCTAGTTTACGAAGGGCTCGTCCCAGTCGATAGCGAATCGTACCCTGTGTGATTCCCAATCCCTCTGAGATGTCATCATCTTCAATCTTCAAAATTTTAGACCAAATCACTGTTAAAAGCTCGTCCTCAGACGCTGATTTCTGAAATTCGCGCCAAGGGCCCAGATCAACTCCCTCGGGAATCAACCAGCCGGACTCCACGGAGGTGTTGGGGCGGCCTCTTGCAACTCGAGCTTTATATTTATCCCAAACAGATTTTGTCGCGGCGACCACCGCCACTGAATTTTTGAGATTGGGATTTCTTTGTTTGCGGGCTCGACCTAAGACTAGTGCCTGCGATGAAGCTTCAATCGCCTTTTGGTCATCAAGAAGTGCAAAGTAGAAAAATAGAGCAATCGATTGTACGTCAGCCTCAGTCATATAACTACTCTATTAGAAGTGGGGACAGAAATGCAGTCCAGATGTTGGGCCCAGAGATGGGCCCCTTCTTCTTGCTGACTAGTCGACAGTAAGTTGTCGTAAAAGATCAAGTTGATCGAGAACCTTGCCGGAACCCATAACAACACAGCTCAAAGGATCTTCGGCGATAGAAACAGGAAGACCTGTTCTTTCTCTCAAAAGAACATCCAAGTTTGCTAAAAGTGCGCCGCCACCAGTTAAGACGATGCCGTTATCAACAATGTCAGAGGCAAGCTCAGGGGGAGTTTTTTCAAGAGCCGTGCGAACCGCATCGACCACTTCAGACAAGGGATCCATCAAAGCGTCGTTCACCTGAGAAGAGGTGATCTCGATAGTTTTGGGTGCCCCGGCAACGAGGTCACGACCTTTGATCTCCATGGACTTTTCTTCTTCGAATGGGTAGGCATTGCCAATTTGGATTTTGATATTTTCAGCCGTTCTTTCACCGATCAACAAGTTGAACTGGCGACGAACGTAATTCACGATGGCCTCGTCAAACTTATCACCGGCCACTTTAATTGATTTACAATAGACGATACCGCCCAAAGAAATCACAGCGACACCCGTGGTTCCGCCACCCATATCCACCACCATGTTCCCAGATGGTTCTGTGATCGGAAGGCCCGCACCAATCGCCGCTGCCATAGGTTCTTCGATCAAATAGACCTCACGAGCTCCCGCAGATTGAGCGGCTTCTTTCACCGCACGCTTTTCAACCTGAGTGATTCCGTAAGGAACGCAGATAATGATACGAGGACGAATAAACGATTTCTTCTCGCCCAAAGACTTTCCAATAAAGTATTTCAGCATGGATTGAGTCACTTCAAAGTCCGCGATAACGCCATCTTTGATAGGGCGAATTGCCACGATACTGCCTGGTGTACGACCCAGCATATCTTTCGCTTCTTTACCGACGGCAAGAACTCGATTTTGCATACCACGATAGTTCTTTTGAACTGCGACGACAGAGGGTTCATCGAGAATAATCCCGCGTCCTTTGACGTAAACAAGGGTGTTCGCGGTGCCAAGGTCAATGGCGATATCATTGGAAAAATAATCTTGAACTTTGTCAAAAAAACTCATGCTGAATCTCACTTCAGAGAAAATTTTCATCGGGGGCTAAACATCTCAAGTCTAGGTTCTATGAAAACCAGAGTCAATGCAGATATTTAGACCCGTCCCTGAGTTATTTTGACGCGGGCGCACAGGAGATGGTAACTTCCTTGGCCGTTTCACGACCCTGATAGCGGATCTCCAGACCTTCGTTGAGAGCTCCCTCTGCCTTCAGTGTCTTATCGTAGTCCAACTCCAAAGCTTCAATTTCAATGCGCTCTAAAGACCCTTGAGTTGCAGGCTTCAGACGAACAATCACCGTCTCTTTGTTGCGAGAACTTTTAATTCTTCTTTCGACAGCGCTCTTCACATCCCACTCAATAATCTCTTCTCCTGATCGAGTCGAACAGCGCACTCGATGTAAGTCGACCTTGGGTCTTTGAAAGCTTTTATCTGAAATGCAAACCGCTTCGACTTCTTTTTCTACGTCATAGTTCGTGACCAGAAGACGAATCTCAGAGCCAAGACCCGAACGCACGGAAAAACTATCTTGATTCTTGCGCTGACGAAGTTGAATCTCTCCCAAAGCCGCCGTTCCTGGCAGAGCGGGCGACAACACAAAACGAGCTTTCCCGTAAGAATCGGCGGAAGAAAGCAAGATATCGTATCCTTGTTCCTTTTTTCCATCCCAAAACATATCGCGGAAGCTTTGTCGTCTTTGCGGGTTAAAGGGATTTATATTATCAAGAAAGGTGCGATCCTTTAAGTCCATTCCATTTACAACACAACGAGCGGAACTCATGGATGGCAAAGTTCCCGGGTTGGCCGGTTGGGCTCCCGTGCAATGCCGATTATAATTCTCAACACGCATTTCGCGAGCGCAATTATTATTGAGGGCATCATTCAAAAGCGCATCACAATAAGCTTTCTTTGTCGTCAGTTTATGTTTACCCGTGGAACAACCATTAAACACAAGCTCATAAGTAAACTCTCCGGGGGTCTCAGGAAGTGGAGTGGTCGTTGTTGTCTGAGTCACTGCCGGGGCTGCCGCCCCACCGCCTCCGCCATTAGAGCAAGCGCCGAGAGCTAACGCCAACACTGTCGCTACCAATCGCCATTGAGATTTCATAAGCAGACCTCCCTCAGAGAGCCAACGTCTGCAGAGGTTCAAGGATCTTGCCACCCGCAAGGAGCGCTTAACGCCCTTTCTGCCCTTAAGGGGTGTCTATCTTTTAGTGAGTCCTGACAAAATGAGGCTCATTCTTGATTACAATTATTTTGGATCGCAAGTAAAGCACAACTCATATTCTAACATGAAAAAATCTATCATCAGACTCAATTCGCCCCTCATTGAGTCTAGACAAAATTCTTTGTTTTGTCGGTCCACATGGCCTGTGTTTAAATTTTTTAAAGCAAGGACAAACCGGAATGATAAAACCAAAACCTACGCAATCAGAAAGTCCTTTTGGATTCGACGAACTTTTTTTTAGTACCACCGACGAAAGAGGTGTCATCCGATTTGGAAATGACGTCTTCATTCGCGTGAGCGGCTACCCCAAAGAAGTTCTTAAGGGCGCCCCTCACAGCATCATCAGACACCCAGATATGCCCCGAGCCGTATTTAAACTTTTGTGGGACACACTTCACGCGGGATCTCCGATTGCAGCCTACGTGAAAAACATGTCGGCCAATGGCAACTACTATTGGGTCTTTGCTTTTGTCTTCCCCATTGAGGATGGCTATATTTCGATCCGCCAAAAACCCTCGTCAGCTTTATTTGAAGCCGCCCAAGCCCTTTATCCTCTCGCCTTAGAGGTGGAAGAAAAAGAAGGCATGGAGGGATCTGTCCCCTTTCTCTTGGATCAAATCAAAAAAAGTGGATTCAACAGTTACACTGATTTTATGATTCAAGCAGCCTTCGCAGAACTCAATGCCTTTCAGGAAAAAGGCAAAGGTTATATTCACGCGGAAACCAAAGGGGCTCTGAAGGAAATTACCGAAATCAGTTTTGAAGCTTCAGAAGAACTGAAAGATTGTTTTTTGCGCATCCAGGAGTTTCAGAAAAGCAATCAGGCCTTTTCGGCGACGATGGAAGACCTCACAAAAGGGTTTCAACATCTGAAGTTTATCGCCTTAAACATGACCGTTGCCGCGGCCAAGTTCGGCGAACTTGCCTCTAGCCTCGGTGTTATTGCTAAAGAATTTTCTGACCTCTCCGAACAGATCCGATCTCATCTTTCTGGCCTCGTTGACTTTGTTGAACTGCTCGCCAATGTGATTCAAAAGTGCGCTCTTAAAATCGTGGCCCTGGATTCTCAGATGTTGATGGTGGACTTCTTTATTAAGGAATCTATCCAAAAGATCAAAACTTCTCAGAATGCCTTTGGCGATATGATCGAAAATAGAACTCATTTTTCGCGACTGTTTCGAAGCTACGCTAAAGATTTAGAGCTCGAAATCACCGGGCTGGAAAAAGATCTTCAGGGCGTTTTAAGCCAGATGGAAGACGTCAAGAAGTTCACCACGGGTCTTGAGGTCATTCGACAAATTGGCGCCGTCGAATCAGCGCGTGTAAATGAAGTTCGCCAAGTCTTCATCCACTATCTGGAAGAAATGCAAAAATTCATTTCCCTGCTGCAGGCCTCAAACTCGAATATTCACCGTGAAGTTGAAAAGCTTCAGCACGATTGCAGTCTGATCAAAAGTTCGGCGTCCTCGATGGCCGGCTTCGTTGATACAATTTTTGATCTTGCATCGAAATACTCTAACCATGAGACCCCGGCAGAACTTAGAAGCCCCTGAAGTTTAAAAGTGTTTTTTCCACTCTACTTCGTGGGCCATGTACTCGGTGAGAAGATGTTTTTCATCTTTTAAGCGAGTATCGCTCCAACTCAGTTTTTCTTGGAAGATCTGGCCCACCTCATCCATAAATCTCACGCCATGATTGCGGTCGGCCAAAAAGAGCGGCACACGACGAGCATAAAAGTCTCGAAGATGCAGACACATGGTCATATCAATAGCTTGTGCCGCCTCCAACTGCCAGTATGTAAGCTCTTGAGGATTTTTTTCTAAGATTTCTGCGGCTTCAAGACCATAACGCTCTGTAAGCAGTTGCAGCTCAGCGACAGACCGCCCCGACTCTCGGGCCCAGACCTCGGATAAATTCTGTGCCTGATGGAACGCCTCAACACTCGTGTAAGGGTTCAGAGGTTTTGCCGTATGGGACACGCCAAACTTGATACGATCTTCCATGCTGAAAAAGTGTAAAGCCTGGGTGACCGTCTGTTCACACATCAAACGATAGGTGGTGTACTTGCCTCCGGCCACAAAGGTGATTCCGCGAGGATCATTGATGATCGTGTGTTCACGACTGGTCTTACCTTCACTTTGTGAGTCATCCTTCACCAGAGGTCGCACCCCCGCATAGCTGGCAATCACATCATGAGCCGTAATCCCCGCACCTGGAAAGTATTGATCCGTCACAGACAAAAGATATTTCACATCTTCTGGCGTCGTCGTCACGGTTTCGGGAGATTCTTTAAAGTCCGTGTCCGTCGTTCCAATAATAATCATTTCATGACGAGGAATTCCAAACACAATTCGATCACTTTTTTCAGCGGCCATAACCACTGCGCTACTCAAAGGCAGGCGATGTTTGGGCAGTGTTAAATGGATTCCTTTTGTTGGACGTAGAATCTTTTTCCAGTCTTTTAAAAGCGTCTGCCCCAACTGATCCGTCCAAGGACCGACACTGCTGATCACATGACGAGCTTTAATCAAAAACTTATCTTTTGAGATCTGATCTTCACAAGACACCGCAGTGATTTTTCCCGCACTATCAAATTCGGCGCCGGTGGCTTTTACATAGTTCGCACAAACGGCTCCATTTTCATTCGCCGAACGCAGGGTTTCATGAACCAAACGATCGTCATCCATGTAAGCGTCTGAATAGATATAGGACCCCAGCAAATTCACGGACCGAATCGCCGGCATCCTGCTTAAAGACTCTTTGGCATTTAAGCGCTCATGCATTTCTGGCGCCTGAAATAACGACAGGGCATCATAGAGCCACATGCCCATTCCCATCTTCATCATGCCCACACGGCTTTCTTCATAAAGAGGAATCATAAAACGCAAGGGATGCACAAGATGAGGAGCCATCTCAAAAAGACGAGTTCTTTCATTCAATGCTTCGAAAACAAGTTTGAATTCGAGATTTTCAAGATAGCGAATTCCACCATGAATCAACTTACTCGATTTCGACGAAGTTCCCGATGCAAAATCTCGAGCTTCAATAAGAGCGACCTTCATGCCACGATCCGAAGCATCGCGAGCGACTCCCGCCCCATTGATTCCCCCTCCAATCACCACAAGATCAAATTCATGAGTTTTCATCTTGTTGATATTTTGGATCCGATTTGCAAAAGAGAAGTTCTTCATGCCGTTATCCCTTTGTAGTTCTGACCGAAAGTGTTCCGGGCGACCAAGTCTCCGCTTTGAAAGTTTTGATTGAGTTGGGGACCCCATTGTCGTTGGGGAAGTACACTCGTTGAAGATTCTTTTCTCGCCCCAATCGATACGCCAATTCGCACAGCTCATCACGAGCCTGCAAAGAGCAGTATTGGACATGCTCTACCCATAAGGACTGCGTGTGACCATCCAAAAACAAAAGTGGCTGGGCAATAAAGTAGCCCATAAGTTTACCGCTGTCCTGATCTCGAGCCAGAAAACTCCAGCCCAAGGGAATATAGTGATTCAAAGCTTCCACACGAAACTTGGAATTCCATCCCGCCATCATTCTTTCCATTTCATCAGGATAGGACTCTTGAAGTTTCTTATTTTCCAAGTCCAAAATATCTTGCAAATCATCCGTTTGAATCACACGGCAAAAAAGGCTCATGGCCGGAGGTCTCCTTGTCATTTTACCCTATCTATTTCATACTAAGCGCATATGAAATACAAAGACTATTCCGCCCATATCTGGAACCGCATAAACACAACCCTGGACCTCGTGTTAAAAGACGACCCGGCTCCTATCGCCGCTTTTGATGCTGACGGAACTTTGTGGGATATCGATCTGGGGGAAACGTTTTTTCATTATCAAATCGACAACAAACTTGTCGAACTCCCCGAAAAACCCTGGGATCTTTACCAAGAGATGAAGGCTGAGAATCCTCAAAAGGCCTACCTTTGGCTAGCCCAGATCTGTCGCGGAAAAAGCCTGGCGCAAGTCCATCAGTGGGCGCAAGAGGCGATATCAACTCACTCCCCCTTGCCCGTCTTTCTTGAGCAAAAAAAGCTTATTGATCTGATGCTCTCAAAAGGCGTGCAGATTTTCATTGTGACGGCGTCGGTGAAATGGTCCGTGGAACCTGGAGCTGCTATTCTAGGTCTGGGCAAAGACAGTGTGATCGGGGTGGAGACTTTGATTGAAAACAACACCATCACCGAACATCAAAAGGGTCTGATCACATATCGGCAAGGAAAAGTGGATGCTCTTCTTCAAAAGACGAAAGGCAAACTTCCCTTTTTCTCTGCAGGAAACACCATGGGTGACTTTCAACTTCTCCAGGCTGCAACACATCTGAGCCTCGCAGTGAGCGCGGCTTCTCGCGACGATAAACTTTTTAAAACAGAGTTGGAGCTCCAGGAAAATGCCGAAAAAAATAATTGGCTAACTCATCGCTTTGTCTAACCCCCCCGGTGGAATATTCAGAGGGGCTCGCATAGTGCTTCTGAATTAAACGAAGCTGTAGCTATAGTGATTCATATATAAGGGATCACTAATGACCGAACTCGAAGCACATTTTAGTCTGAAAGAACTCTTCTTTTCAAAAACCGACTTCAAGGGTTTAATCCTCACCGGCAACAGCGTCTTCATCCGAGTGAGTGAATTTTCAAAAGAAGAACTGCTTCGCAAACCCCACAATATCATTCGCCATCCCGACATCCCTCGCTGTGTTTTTAAACTCTTCTGGAGTTTTCTCCACGCCCAAAAGCCCATCGCCGCTTACGTTAAAAATAAAAGTAAATCAGGCAAGTTCTATTGGGTTTTTGCCATGGCCTTTCCCATGGCCGACGGGTATTTGTCGGTCCGACTTAAACCAACCTCGAAATTCTTTCCGATCGTTCAGCAAGTTTATGCCGAGGTTCTCGAGAAAGAAAATGCGGGCCTTCCGATGGAGGAGGGTATCGCCTTAATTCTGGAAAAATTGGCGGGCCTTGGTTTTAATTCTTATGACGAGTTTATGACCGCCGCCCTGCTCGAAGAACTCAGTGTCCGCGATCAAGCCCTCGCCGAAGATCTGACTGAGAACTTTAAGCCCATCGCCTCTTCAGAATCTCGCTTGAAAGACCTGCTGGCCGCTTCCGTAAATTGTGTGGACGCCGCGAGATCCGCCTTCTCCAATTCAAGTCATTTAAATAAAGTCACTCAAGACCTCATGAACACAACGCAAGAGATCCTCGCGATCTCTCATAACGTGAAGTTGGTCACGACCAATTTGACCATTTCCTCCTCCAAATTAGGAGAACAGGGAAAGCCTCTGGCGATGGTATCGACCAATCTCGAACGACTTTGCCATGAGATCGTACAAAGTTCGACCCACTTTGAGTCTGTTTTTGAGTCCTTCCAAAAATCCGTGATGAGTATTTATTTTGCGGTCGCGATCTCGAGATTTCAAATTGAAGTGCTCAATCAGTTTGTAGAGGAAATGATCGGTCTTCAAAGCTCCGCAGCATCCCAAGACGAAGAACACTCTTTGTTCGCAAATTGCTCTGAGCTCAAACACCTTATCGCCGATAACTTTAAAAACGTAGAGATCACAGCCAAAGAACTCACCCGCGACAACAAATCCCTTCTGCAATCGATCAATGCTTTATCAAAAGTGACCGCAGGAATGGATGTCATCTGTGTGGTGGGTAAAATCGAAATGGCTCGGATTCAAGACCTTTCCTCATCCCTGGCGGCCCGCCTGAAGGATATGGAAGATCTCACTTTGGAGTTTAAAACAAGTCTTCGTCAAATTGAGTCTGAATGTAAACGAGGACTGACCCACTCCGGAAACTTGAATATTCTTTTTGATAAGATTTCTTCAAATTTGAAGTGGGTCGAAGAACTGGTCACGGTCTAATTACGCTTTGCCAACAACCTTCTCAAGGTCCGCAATTTCCTTCGGAACCGACGAGGTCATATTTTCAGATCCTCCTGATGTCACGCGGATATTGTCTTCGATTCGAATACCAATACCACGATACTTTTGAGGAGCTGACGTGTCTTCAGCCGGAATATAGATTCCGGGTTCAACAGTAAAACACATGTTGGCTTCAATCGGACGAGGTTCACCCTTCTTAAAGTACAAACCTGCATCGTGAACATCCATGCCCAACCAGTGGCCAATGCCATGAGGATAGTACTTCTTTTGCGCCAAGGCTTGGATCAAATCTTCTTTGCGGCCCGATAACAATCCCAACTCCAACATCACATCGGTCAACAAAGAGGTCCCCATGTCATGAAGCTCTTTAAACACAATGCCCGGCTTGATAAAGTCGATGATTTGCTTTTGAACCTTCAAAACGCCTTCATAGACGCGCGCTTGTTCATCCGTGAATTTTCCACTCACGGGGAAAGTTCGCGTGATATCTCCGGTATAATAATTGTACTCAGCCCCCGCATCGATCAAAAGCAAATCGCCCTCTTTGCACACTTGATCATTGAAGTTGTAGTGCAAGGTCGTTGCCGCATTTCCTGAAGCAACAATATAATTATACCCTTCCCGCGCAGATCCCTTCATGAAGAAGTGATGCGCCAGAACACCTTGCACCTGACGTTCCGTGACTCCCGGGCGAGTAAAGCGCATCGCTGCCAAATGAGCTTGAGCCGAAATCTCACACGCCTCACGCAACTGCGTCAGTTCATATTCGGACTTCACTAAACGCAGCTCTCCCAACAAGGTGTCGGCATCGTGAATGGAAAGCAGACCGTAGCCCGTACGCCCCTGCATTTGTTTAACACTTTCAAGAACACCTTGCATGAGATGATCGACTTCCGCATTTTTGTACAAGCGGTAATAAACGCGATCCACTTCTTTTAAAAGCTGTGGCGCCACTTTTGAGAACTCATCAATGGGATAAGCTTTGTCGATTTTAAATTCGCGTTCACAGCCCTCGGGACCATAGCGGAAACCATCCCAGGTTTCTCTTTCTGGATCACGACGACGCACAAACATCACCGTCTCTGGCTTGAGCCCAGGACGATAGATCATAATAGATTCAGGTTCTTCCCACCCCGTGAGATAAAACAAATTTGAATCCTGGCGATAAGAAAAATGAACATCATGATTGCGGATGTGTTCCGGGTGAGCCGCGACGATCAAAGCTCCTCCGGCAATTTCTTGCCCAACTTTATTTCTTCTTTCCGCAAAAACATTCATATCAAAAGCGGGTTTTCTCATGCTCTTCTCCTACAGTCCCCATTTGCGAGTCAGATTTTTAAGCTGTCGAGCCGCCGATTCAGCGCCCTTATTCATGATCTCGCGACGTTTATCAAAATCCATAATACCATAATTGCCAACCTCAAGCGAGACGACGGAGTCAATTCCTTGCAAAGGCCTATTATACAGCCCTGCGATCTCACTCCATAAGACGTTATCGGTGGCCGCAGCATCCAGGGTGTAGGGTTTTCCGCCTCCGGGCGCCTGCAAAACGTTCACAAAAACAATGTAGTTGGCACCTTTGGAACGCAAATAGTTCGCCAAAGCGGAGACATCGCGCACCCCCGCGACACTGTCTTGATAGGGCTTAAAGAACGGCGGATAAGCCATACACAGATACATCAACTGATCCAATCCCCCACGATTCATCAGGTACACTTGATTCTTTTTTAAACTATAGGAAGGACATGCAAAGGGGAGGCGAAAGTCTTCCACCTTCGCGCGACTGAAGGCCGCTCCGACAAAGTCCCTTAAAACGGTGACATCATTATTCTTGTTCACAGACCCCAGAAGAGATTTTTTCAAAACCTCCTCATCTTTAAGCTTAAACATCTGCCACTCGACATCATTGGCCTGTTCTTTATTTGCATACAAAGCCGCCATCGGCGCGGCAAACTCAACTCCGCCAATCGAGTGCACCGGAACTTTGGCTCTCATCAGCTCGTGGAGAAAGCCAATATGGGCGTAGGCCTTAGCACCGCCTCCCCCCAAAATAATTCCAATTTTAGGAATTGAAGGAATCACGGGTGCCGGCGGTGGCAGAGCGGGTTCCGCCTCACTCACCTCTTCTTCGACTGGAGAAACTGGCGGTGGCGCCGCCGGTAATGACTGCGGAGCAGAGGGGGGCTGTTGGGGATGAGTCACGGAGGGGCGCGAAGGAGACGGAACCTTACGAACCTCCTCTCGAGTCCTCAAAGACTGACAACTGGCCAGAAACAAAAGCGGCAATATCCAACTAGATCTTTTTAGCAAAGACAAAGAACTCATTGTTTCCGTCCTTTCCTTGAATCGAAGAAGAGAAATAGTCCAAAACCTCAAAGCCCTCTTCGCAGCAAATTCGTTTTACCTTTTCTTCCACGTCCTTATACAAAGAGGCTTCCTTGACTATACCGCCCTTTGCAAGACCGTCAACGCCCACCTCAAATTGAGGCTTAACCAGACTTAAAAGATGGCCTTCCGTCTTAAGAAAGTCCCTCAACTGGGGAATAATTAATGAAATCGAAATAAAAGAAACATCCATCACAATCAGGTCGAATTTTTCTTTGGGAGTCAGTGCCACCACAGAGACCTCGTCGCGCAAAGACCGGGCATTGATTCCTTCGATCACCTTCAACTTGGAATTTTTTAATAACGAGGGACTCACTTGCCCATGACCCACGTCCACGCCTAAAACGAAAGCCGCTCCTTTTTGTAAAAGACAATCGGTGAATCCACCTGTGGAAATTCCCACGTCCAGACAGCTCCGATTGGTCACCGAGAGCTTAAGATGTTCCAAAGCGCCTTCCAGCTTCAGCCCTCCACGCGACACAAAACGATTCGCCGGACCGGCTTCAACTTGAATGAGGTCCTCAGGGCTGACAGCCTGACTGGCCTTTTTTAAAACTTTTTTTGCAGATCCGACCAGCAAGACCACCTGTCCTGCCTCGATGAGTTCTTGGGCATGAGTCCGCGACTGAGCCAATCCTTTTTCCACAAGACAGACATCCAAACGTCGTTTCGCAGGCATGCTTTACACCTGACGATTTTGATTAAAGCTAATGAGATATTCTAAAAGAGGAGCCTTTGCCGAAACCTTCTGCAATTCCGCCAAGGCGTTACCGCTGACTTCCTGCAAATACGCTTTCGCACCCTCAAGACCTAAGATCCCCGTAAAACTGCGCGCGTCTTGATCTTTTTCGCCGTGATCCAATACATCATCGGCTACTTGAAAGGCCAAACCAAGACCTTCCCCAAACTTGCGAAGACTTTCCACCTCGGAAGGTTTTGCGCCTGCAATAAGGGCCGCCCCTTCGACAGAGACCCGAATCAAAGCCCCCGTTTTTAGAAGATGCAAATGAGTCAACTCGGCCTGTGTGAATTTCTTTTGTCCCGCACGAAGATCAATCGCCTGACCTCCCACCATGCCGCGAATCCCCGCCGCCTCAGAAAGAAGACGCGACAGAGGCGCAATCAAAAACGCCGTATCCCCATAGGCCTCTGCGATCAGCAAGAACGCCTCCGTCAAAAGAGCGTCGCCCGCTAAAAGAGCGAAGTCCTCACCAAAAACTTTATGGTTTGTCGGCTTTCCCCGACGGATATCGTCGTTATCCATGCAGGGTAAATCATCGTGAATCAAAGAATACGTATGAACAAATTCGACAGCGGCGGCAAAAGGCAGGATACGATCTTGAGGGCAACCAAAAAGCTCCCCGACCACCAAAGACAACACCGGACGGAAACGTTTGCCTCCGTTGGTGGCTGAATAAAGCATAGACTTTCTAAGCTCGGCAATTGCTTCTCCGTGGGGAAGTGCCATCTCAGTCAAATACTTTTCCACAAACTGATTCACAGTCTGAACTCGAGATGCCATTTCTTGTTCGAGCTGAATGGCGAGATCCAAGTTAGTTTTCCTCTGGCGCAAAATCAGTGACAACAGGCTGCCCATCTGGGCCCACCGACATCAAAAGTTTCACTTTGGCTTCCGCCTCATTCAAACGCTGATGACATTCGCGAGAAAGTTTTACGCCCTCTTCAAAGAGTCTCAGAGATTCTTCTAGCGCCAAATCTCCTTTTTCCATCTTTTGAACGATCTCTTCCAGACGTCCTAATTTTTTTTCAAAATCCACGCTAATCCTCCTTCACACTGTCCACAATCGCGGTCAGTGAGCCTTGAGCCAAACGAATATCCAAAAGATCACCTTTTTTTACTTGGCTCGCAGATTTTATAACTTCATCTTTTTTTGTAACAATTGAGTAGCCTCTTTCAACGACTTTAAGAGGACTTAAACTGTCCAGAATAGCCATCATTCGAGACATACTAGCCTTCTTTTTTTCGATCGCAAAGACCAGAGCTTTTTCTGAGCGGGCCTGGAAATATTCCAGATCTTTTTTCTTCTCTTCAATAAGATCCTGAGGACTGCCCAACTTTTCAGTTAGTAGCTCCACCCGATGTTCTCTGTCAGAAAGCAAACGGTTCATGGCAAACTCAAGGCGATTGAGAAGATCGTCATTGCGCAACTCAAGATCCTGCAAGCGTCTTTTAGGATCCACCAATCTTTTGGAAAGGCCTCGCATTTTTTCATTCAAATACTTCATCTTTTTTTCAAAAGACAAATACAACATGCGCTCTAAAGACTTAACCTTCGTGCCCAACTCGCCCGAACTCTTTGCCACCAGTTCCGCGGCCGCTGAAGGCGTGGGCGCTCGCAAGTCAGCTACAAAGTCCGCAATGGTGAAATCGATCTCATGCCCCACGGCAGAAATGACCGGGATCGGACTTGCAGCAATAAGACGCGCCAGCTTTTCATCATTAAAACACCACATGTCCTCAATGGAACCGCCACCCCGTCCAATGATAATAACGTCCACACCAGGCAAAGCCGTGGCTTTTTTAAAAGCTTCACAAATCTGTGGAGCCGCTGCTTCCCCTTGAACGATGGTCGGCACAACCGTCACTTGGATAGATCTTGCTCGACGAGAAAGAACATTGAGGATGTCTCGGATCGCCGCACCCGTCGGAGAAGTGACAATCGCAATATGACGAGGAAAGGTGGGAATCGGTCTTTTCTTGGCGGCCTCAAAAAGACCCTCGGCCTTGAGTTTTGTCT
>JAHRXB010000199.1 GCA_019104905.1 Bdellovibrio sp. | reverse complement strand
AGTTCCGGCACATTCAGGAGACGCTTTCACCTCTTTATTGAGTGAATCAATGGCGGCGATAAGTTCGGCGTGGGGACGGTTGTCGAAAAGAGGACAAGTATAAGCCTCAGGAACACGAGCGGCATTCATGCTGGCTTTGCTGGTTCCTGCTTGGGGGCGAGTCGTTACGGCGCCAACATTTGTTTTTGGCGCACTTCCATTAGATTTTCCCGGAGTGGGCGCGGGAGTGGTTGGGAAAAGTCCGGTGTCGCTGCCGCTATCTTCGGGAAATAAATCCAGAGGAAATGAGGGTGTTCCTTCTTTTGCCGCCCAGACCGTTTGAGGGGCGTGAGGAAGAATGAAGCTTGCGGAAAGGGCAAAGACCATTGCACTTCGCTTAACGTTCTTCAGTTTCATAGTGTCTCCATTGTTTAACTTTTCGCCAAGTAACCTTTTTTGCGTGTCATTTTGAGGCACTTCTCAACCCAGTGGTGATTCTAAGTTCTTGGAATCACACTGGTCTAAGTAGAGACCTTTCCTTTTCACGCTCGTTCAGGGAAGTCATGGTGCAAGGGTGGTGCTAGGTTGCTTCGATTTGAAACAAGCCCATGGTCGTGTCACAAAATATCGTCAACCGCTAGATGGGTAGACGCATTTTGACTCTTTTCGAAGGATTTCTTTGTTAAATGCTTATTATCTTAAATTTAAGGGGACTTGAGGCCTCAATAGTGGAACGCTATTTGAAGGAGAGCATTGTATGAGATTAATCATGACAGTTCTCTTTTTAGTAACCTGCTCGGGAGTTTGTTGGGGCAAAGTGGATTTAAAGTCTACAAAACGCCTTATCATCCCTGTGGATCAGGTGACTCCTAAGATCACTCAAGCGGATGTGGCGCAGGTGGTTCCGATGGATCTCAAGGAAGGTGACAGTCAGAATACAGTCTTCTCGCGCATCGCGGACCGTGGATTTTCATTGTGGTTTAATTCTTCTTTCATGAAAGAATCAGCTCTGGGCCGCTTCGCTGAAGAAGCGCAAGAAAAGCTTAAAACAGATGTCGTTGTTCCTGCTAGCACCACCAAGGGTGTAAGTCATAAGTTCTCCTTTAGAATTGAAGCCTTTCAAGCACTGGCGAAAATGGAATACACGGGATGGTTGAGAGCGGCTATTAACTATGACGCCAAAGCGTCCGCAACTGATATTCTGTTTAAAGAAAAAGTCTTTGCGAATAAAGATCTTATCGTCAGTCATCGCGCCAACAAAGACCAGGACCTTTCCATGATTGGTCTTGCGTGGTCTTGGTAATTCGGCTTCCGAGTTTCGATTTGACCCCTGTCATGATCGGGCTTACCCTTGTTTCATGGAAAATATTGTTTTTATCTCTGGAAAAAGAACTCCCTTTGGAGCGTTTGGTGGGTCTCTAAAGGATGTGTCTGCAACGGATCTTGGAGTGGTTGCCGCCAAAGCCACACTTGAGCAGGCGGGGCTTTCGCCTGAAAAAATTGATCATGTCATCTTCGGAAATGTCGTGCAGTCGGGTGCCGATGCCGCTTATCTTCCTCGACATATTGGTCTAAAAACGGGAGTCCCTGTCAGTACGGGTGCTTTTGTTGTGAACAGACTTTGTGGAAGTGGTTTTCAGTCTTGGGTGAGTGCCGCACAAATGATTCAGTGTGGGGAGGCCACGGCGGTTCTTGCCGGTGGTGTTGAGCAGATGTCTTTGGTGCCGTATGTGGCGCGCAAAGTTCGTTTTGATGGAATGCGCATGGGGAATTTTGAGTTGGAAGACTTAATGACCTCCGCATTGACAGACGCTTATGCCAAGATGCCCATGGCGATCACAGCCGAAAACTTGGGTGAAAAGTATGGCCTCACTCGTGAGCAGTGTGACAAGTACTCGATTCAAAGTCAGCAACGTTACAAAGCAGCTTTTGATAAAGGTCACTTTGCGCAAGAAATTACGCCAGTGACGGTTGAGGGGCGCAAGGGCGCGGTGGTGGTTGATAAGGACGAACATCCCAAGCCGGATTCTACGCTAGAGAAAATTGCGACTTTGAAGTCTTTGTTTAAAAAAGAGGGACTGGTAACGGCGGCCTCTGCTTCGGGGATCGTGGATGGAGCTGCCTGCTCATTATTGATGAGTGAATCAAAAGCGAAAGAATTGGGATTAAAACCCCTGGCTCGCATCGTGAGTTATGCATCGGTGGGTTGTGATCCGACGATCATGGGCATTGGTCCTGCGGGCGCTGCACGCTTGGCTTTAAAAAAAGCGAACATGACCTTGGAGCAAATGGATCTTATCGAAGTCAATGAAGCTTTCGCCGCTCAATATCTAGCTGTCGAAAAAGAATTGAAATTAGATCCAGCAAAAACCAACGTCAATGGTGGAGCCATCGCTGTCGGCCATCCTTTGGGTGCCTCTGGAACTCGTATCATGAATCACCTTGTTTACGAGCTTCATCGCCGAAACGCAAAATACGCTCTCGGCTCAGCCTGCATAGGCGGCGGCCAAGGCATAGCCATCATCATCGAAAAACTTTAGGGTACGCCGTACCTTTTTGAAGTGCATCGCGGCAATTGAGGTTTCATGGAAAATGGATTTAATCTTCGAGAACGCACGGCCCTTATCGTAGGGCCCTTTTCAACAACGGTGCAAAGTTTGATGATGGGTCTGACTCAAATGGGTTCAGACTGCGTTCTTCTCGATTTTGACAATGCCGCCAGCCAACGTTTTTGCAATCAAATCAACGATGGGCGAGAAATCAATCCGAAATTTGGCCGAGCTCTCAGTCTTAAATCACCCATGAAAACGCCTGAGGATATCAAGGAAGCAGTCGGGTCTGCGGCACAAGCCTTCGGAAGCGTGGATTTGTTTATCGATGCCCAAACATACAATAAACCCAATCGCTATAAAATTGGTGAGGCTTTAAGTTATTTGGACGATGAAGTTCAACACAACTTCAAGAGTTCGGTGCTTTTGACTCATGCGGTTTTGAACTTCCTTAAGAACCGTAAGCGCGGTCGTATTTTATATCTTCTGAATGAGTCTTACCCGGACCCTATTCTGGCGGGTGCACGGGGGGCTTTGGTGCCATTTGCGCAAGCGTTGGCAAAGCAAGTCTCTGAATTTAATATTACGGTGAATGTACTTAAGCTGGGATTAACGGAAGAGTTTATTCTGGCGCAACATCCTGAAGCAAAATCCATCAAAGAGGCCGTCGAAAAACTTCGTGAAAAAGAGCCTCATCTAAAAATTACGGAACCGGAAAAGGTGACCAACACGATCACCTATCTGGTCAGCCAGTATGGGGCTGCAGTGAACGGACAAGTGATCTCTTTAAGTTAAGAAGCTCTTTTAAGAGAGCTTCAATCCTTTTAAAATTTGGTCGGCCTTGTCGATGTTCTCTGGAGAGACATAGATGCGGTCGATAATACGAGCGCCTTCATAGCGTTGGAAGATCTCCGTCGTCTGATTGATGGGCGCTGGTTGAGCCCAGCGATCGTACTGATCCACCACGTAGATTTGCAAAGCACGCTCTTCCGGGGAAGCTGTGTGGTATTTTGAAAGACGCGCCTTAGAGCTGGTGCGAATGACCTCAAGACCTTCATTCTCAAGGGCTTTCTTAATCAACTCGGGACGATCTGATTCGGAAGTATTGTGTTGTTCGATGAGAACTTTGAACGGCTTTCGTTCGGCAATTCTTTGTGCCCATGGATTTGTGACACTGATGAGATGCTCATGAAGACGATAGTCGTTGTATCGCGTGTACTCGTTGATATCTCCTGGAAGCACGAAGGTGCAATCGGGGGAGGTTAAATAGCGATTGAGCATCTCTTCATAGATGATGCTTTTGTGATGACAGTAAACCATCAAGTGCATGTGATGGCGCGAAAGTAAGAAGTCATCGAAGGAGTAGAGGGCGCGGCGATTCAGGGCGAGGAACATTTTGTTCTCGCGACGATGAAAGGTCATGTTTTGAATAAGCCAGGACAGATCAATCTTTCCGTAATTGGTGCCGCAGAAATAGCTGTCTCTCTCTAGATAATCCATGCGATCCACGTCGAGCTCGCTGGAAACAAGCTGACTGAGGATGGGTCTGAAATCGACTCCGCCATCGATGAAGAAGTCATCGGGACAGTGCAGGGCTTTGTCGATAAGACAAGCGACATGGATGGGTTGAATATCGGGAAATTGCTGAAGAATGGTGTCGGCAATCTGAGAGTCGGTAACATACTTAATGGTGTAGTCTTCATGATTCGCGCGACGATTGTGATTCATCACCGTATGGGCCTCATCGCCATACTGTTCTTGCTCTTTATATAGTTTGATATTGAGTTCAGAAAGATGAGGCATCACTTGCTCGGTGGTGTGACTAAGAGGCCCGTGCCCAACATCATGAAGAAGAGCGCCAAGACGAAGAACTTGGCGGAAGCGTGTTTTTACAGAGGGTTTAGAGAAAGGATAAACGCGAAAGATAGCGTCGAAAGTTTCTCCGGCTAAGTGTCCGACTCCGATCGAGTGAATATACCGATTGTGAGTGGCTCCAGGAAAACTGAATTCCGCATAACCCAGTTGTTTGATCGCGCGAAGGCGCTGGTATTCGGCGGTGTCAAGAACGGCCACTTCCTGATTAGAATAATAAATCGAACCATGTACCGGATCGCGAATCTCCATCCAATCCCCTCCCGAGGGTACGCCGTACCTTTTTGAATTGCGCTGCGTTGTGCGGCTGAGGCTCTATGTATTCATTTTTGGACGGGGGATGTCAACTATTGTGAAGAGGCGATTTTCGGAAGGGGGAGGAGTGCTGGGTTTAGTAGGTTTCTTTAAAACGTGGTCCATATATTGGTAGGTTGACCCCATATGCCAAGGAAAAAATTTTACCCTACCTCAGAACATCCCTATCACGTAACAGCCCGAACCTCGAATAGCGAGTGGTTTGGAGCTCCGCTTGACGTTGTTTGGGGGCACTTCACCAACTACCTGCACTTCATTTGGAGAGCTTATGATGTCAGGATTCACTCCTTTGTATTAATGAATAATCATTTTCATATGCTGATTTCAACTCCAGAAGCGAATTTGGATGTGGCGATGAACTATCTTCTTCGTGAAGTGAGTAAGCGATTGGGAGAGGAAACAGATCGAGAAAATCAAATATTCGGTGGGCCCTATCATTGGTCTCTCATTAAGAATTCCATCTACTACCGACACGCATATAAATACATTTACCGGAATCCCGTTCAGGCGGGACTTTGCAAGAAGGTAGAAGACTATCCCTATAGCTCTTTGCGTGGACTCCTGGGGCTCGACTATTTGTATATTCCCGCCTATGACACTCTTGATCTCATTCAAAACCCCGCAACTCAGTTGCGTTGGCTTAATGAAGAGTTCGATGATGAGTCCCGAGAGGCCATTCGACTTGCCTTAAAGAGAAAAGAATTTGGATTCTCGCGAGACTCGGGAACGGCCAATAGTCATTATTTGGAAAACCACATCGTTTGATTGGCGCACTGCACTTCAAAAAGGTACGGCGTACCTTCGGAAGTAGGTTTGGATGAGGTTGTTGAATTCTTCTTCTTGGGCGATTTGATTGAAGGTCTCTAGGTATTTTAAAGACTGGGGAGACTTTTTAAAAGCCAATCCGTATCGATCCATCTGCACAATCTTCTTATTTATTTGTAGGGCTTCTCGGTATTCCTTCAGCTTGGGGCTGGTTTTGGTTAGGAACTGAAACATTCCTGCTTCGATGAAAATAAGATCAACTCGTTTGGTTGCCAACTTAAGAAGGTTCAGTTCATCGCTGGAGGTGAACTCCAGTTTGAGTTTGTTAGATTTGTAGAGATCTTTAAATGAAGGTGCAATGTCATATCCTGTGACGGTGCCTATTTTAAAAGGAACAAGATCTTTGGGGTTTTGCCAGTTTATGACCTTGTCCTTTCTTTCAGCCAACACCCAGGGAGTTTGATAGATGATCTTGGACATCTTAAGCTCCGAAGGGATGTGGTTAAAAAGAGAGACAGGGAAAAAGCCAGCATAACGGTCCTCTTGTAAAACCAGGCGCTTGGCTCTGAGATAGGGAGCAAAAGTGACTTTGAGTTCGTAGTTGGCTTTGCGAAAAATTTCTCGAAAGGCGTAGACGCCAGCTCCTTGCTCTGGAAGATCTTCACTCATAAAGGGGGGGGCGCTGAAGGTGACCATATGAATGACCTTCTTGGCTCCTTGGGCTGAGGAGACTCCTACTAATAGGCTCCAAAAAATAAGAAATGCTTTAAGCATGTGTAACCTCTTTTGGGGACTAACTCCTCTATGACAATAAACTTTGCGACATTTACTCGTCACCAAGAAAAATGAAAAATATATGCAAATTCAGATGGTTAGATTAACTTTGTCTGTCGCCTTTGTTGGGCCCCCTTGCTGGACTGAAGCCTAGATTTGTAAAAAAATGAGACGTATCACTTTAGGAATTTCTCAAGACACCGATCAGTTAGGTAAGAAATGAACCACCATTCGCACCATGATGGGGCGACCGAGTTTCAAGGATAGAAACTCTGCAAATCTTCAAGGAGGAGGAGTTATGGGGTTAAGAATTAACACGAACACTGCTTCGTTAAATGCTCAGAGAGTTCTCTGGGGAACGAAGATCGGTCTTGATAAGAGTATGGAAAAACTCGCTTCAGGATTCCGAATCAACCGCGCTGGTGATGATGCTGCCGGCCTCGCGATCTCTGAGAACTTAAAAGCTCAGGTACGCGGTCTAAAACAAGCGTCACGAAATGCTCAAGACGGTATCTCTCTCGTGCAAGTAGCCGAGGGTTCGATGAACGAGATCTCTTCGATCTTGATTCGTCTCAGAGAATTGTCTGTACAAGCCGCTTCTGACACCGTAGGTCCTGTTGAAAGACAGTTCCTCAATGTGGAGTACGATCAGCTTGTTTCAGAGATCGACCGTATCGCCGAAGGTACAGAGTTCAACGGAACTCAGTTGCTGGCAGGTGTGGGCTCCATCTTGGACTTCCAAGTTGGTACTAGAAACAACCCTGAAATCGACCGTATCTCTTTCGATGCTTCTAAGGCTGATGCGAATTCCGCCGCTTTGGGAGTTAACTTGACGTCTGTTGCCGATAAAGCTTCCGCACAAAATGCGTTGGCGGCGATTGACCAAGCGATCGTGAGTGTCTCTGCGATGAGAGCAGACTTCGGTGCGATCCAAAACCGTCTCCAATCAACTGTCTCTAATATTCAAGTGTCAGTTGAGAACATGTCAGCCGCGAACTCTCGTATCAGAGATGTGGATGTAGCTGAAGAGACATCTGAAATGACCAGAAATAATATCTTGTTGCAAGCAGGTACTAGCGTACTAGCACAAGCGAACCAACAAGCTAACGTAGCACTTGGACTCTTGAACAAGTCGTTCTCTTAAGCCTAACAAAGACTCCAGCTCTGCTGGAGTCGGCTAAGTAAAATGACTTTGGTTCCCGGTCTTATCTTCAATGATCAAGATCACCCTCAAGAGAACCGTCTTTAAACGGCGGTTCCGAGTGTACAAGCCCCGAAGCTCTGTTTAGAGCTGACAATTTGATCTGTTTCCTGCGACCGAGGCCGTCGGATGACGACGGCCTCATTTTCAAGAGTGGAAATTGGAAAATAGAGATGATATTTTCCAGGCAAAGAAACGGTGAGTGAGAATAGGGAAGTTGTTCTTCCTTGAAGTCGTTTAAAAAAGGATTTTCCTTTTTGTCTTTTTCTTCGCGCGCAACGCGCTCAATACAGAAATAAAAAATCTCCGCAAAATAAAATCAAAAACAAAAAATCTGGACTCGAGCAGATGCTATTTTTTTCCGAAAAGTAAGCAGGAACTGTGTATCGCAAGTTCCGAAAATTAATTTAACAGGTGCACGGATCGCGCCTTTAGCCAATGGATGGCAACTTTCACGGAGGAAGAATATGATGCAAGGAGGATAGAATGGGATTAAGAATCGGTACCAATGTGGCAGCGTTGAATGCTCAGAAGAATCTGTACATGACGCAAATAAATGCAAATAGATCAATGGCGCGATTGGCCTCTGGATTCAGAATCAATCAAGCTGCTGATGATGCCGCAGGACTTGCGATCAGTGAAAACCTCAAAGGACAAATTCGGGGTCTTCGACAAGCCAACAGAAATGCCAATGACGGTATTTCGTTAGTGCAAGTCGCAGAGGGCAGTTTGAACGAAGTTTCAAATATGCTCATTCGTCTGAGAGAGTTGGGCGTACAAGCCTCCTCTGACACGATTGGTGAAACAGAAAGAAAATTTTTGGATGTTGAGTATCAACAACTAAAGTCTGAGATTCAGCGTATTACTGAGGCGACGACTTATAACGGTTACGAACTACTCAACGGCACAGGCGGGATGATTGATATTCAGGTCGGAACAAATAACGACCCTTTCCGTGACAGAATCAGTTTTAACTCTGGTGCTGCCAACGCCTCTGTAGACGCCTTGGGATTGACGGCGGAATCAGTGGCGACGAAAGAAGGAGCTCAGTTGAGCTTGGATACTATCGATCAGGCCATGACATCGGTGAATGCGATTCGCGCAAACTTCGGTGCCCTACAAAATCGTCTCGTATCAACATCGAATAACTTGTTGATCGCGGATGAAAACTTGTCGGCAGCGAACTCTCGAATCAGAGACACGGATGTGGCTTCTGAGACCTCTGAAATGACAAGAAATAATATCTTGTTGCAGGCAGGGATCTCGGTTCTGGGTCAAGCCAATCAGTCTCAACAATTGGCTTTGAAGCTTCTAGGCTAATAGGACTTAGGGTGGAGGCCGTCTCGAAAGAGACGGCCTTTTTTCGTTTTAAAAGGGGTCTCTTGTCATCCGACTTTCATTTACGCCTCTTGCTGCTCAGAGTAATGCGAATCTTATTGAAATATTGAGTTCCTAAGGGCACCAACAGATTATGAAATTTGTTGTAAGCCTTCTTTTCTTTCTGTCTCTGCAAGCTCAAGCCGCTTGGGATTTAAATGACGTGTCTTATTTGTTGCCTCTGCCAACGGTGGTCGGCGGCGATGCGCTTTTAGGTTTGGAGGCTCCGGGGAAGGGAGGACCTCTTTTGGAGCCGATCCTCTTGGGGCGAGTTCCGATCTTGGCGATTGATATGGATCGCGAAGAGACCTATCAAGCCCTTCGCGTGATTGCGGTTCGTATTGATCCTTGTTTTCCTCTGCCCACGCCCCAGTCTTGTCAAAAGCAGATTCGTTTGGTGTGGCAACCTCTCCAAGAGGGAAGACGAAGACAGGCACACGCCGTGGATGCAGCTCTGCATAGTTTTTACGTTCTGTCTGATTCAGAGTTTGCCAATCTGCTGACAGATCTTGAGGCCTGGAAAACAAAATACCCAGTTCAGACAAACTTTATTCCTTTGCAGGTACATCCAGCGTGGGCTCAACAAGGAGATCGCAGTCCGGCCCTTCGAGATTTTCAAGAAATCATTAAGAAGTACGCTGGACGGGCCAATCTCACGCGTGTCACGGCCATGGTGCTTCGTGGGGCGGCGGATATGTGGGCTTTTGCGGGGTTCGAGTTGCGCGATGGCCAACTCGAACTTTTTGAAGTGCCCCGATTGAAGGGACGATTGGCTCAATCATTTGTGAACGTCGCGGTGCCTTCGGATCACTTCGCCGGCGGAGGCATGTCTCCGTCTCCGAAAGGAAGCGACACTTTTGATAATATCGTGGCAGAGTCAGTTCGCCTTGGAGACGGATCCGAAGAACTTATCCGTCAAGAAGTGAAGGCGGCTTATCGTATTGAAAACCCCAAAAACTTTTCGCCTGAGAATATGGACTGTGTCAGTTGTCATGTTGCTCAGCCCGCCATTCAATGGGTTTTAAGAAAGCGCCCCGAGCTTCAGGTGGATCAGCTTTGGAGCTCCGAGATTTATAAAAATGCCAAATATAATCTAACGAATAGAAGTCCCGAGGTTTGGAACACGCAAATGATCCGAGGTTTGGGGTATTTCGGCAAGAATATGGCGATCAGTCAGCGCGTGATTAACGAATCTGCCGAAGTGGCTGATAGTATTAATCTACTCGTCAATCGCCAGCGTAAGATTATTCCATAGGGTCGGATTCAGAAGCTCTGAGCCGATCATCAAAACGGGTTCAGCATCTTTGGCGCGCCCCCTTTTGGCTTCGGTGGGAAGGTTTCCGGTTCCGCCGTTTTTTTCAAACCAAGAACGGCGAATTGACAGGGAGTTTGAGACAAAAAGATGTGGAAAGGTTTCCAATTCTTTTTTGTTGGAACGACCATATTCAAACGAGCTCAGCACTGCAAATTTTTTAGAAGATTCAATTCGATCCAGTCTTTGGAAACCGAGTTCGCTCAAATATTTAAATTTTTGGCGACCGGGGGTTTTGGAAGTAAAGATAAGGTCCAAATTACCGGAAAGAAAATTGGCTTCGAGCTCGTTAAGGTCAAAGATGTCCAAGGTGATTTTTTTAACTCCGACTTCTTCAAAACACAGGCGAGACGTGTGAAGGGCGAAGTCAGACAGCCCCTCCAGGGTGCCAATATGAAGCTCGGCGACCATCTGGTTGTTGCTGATTCCCTGCAGCTCCGTCTCTAAGCGACGGCTGGATTTTTCAAAGATATCTGAAAGTTGGAAGGCGATGGTGGTCCACCCTGATTTTCTTTTGGCGGAACGATCCAGAAGGACAATCTTCAGCTCGTCTTCGATCTTGGCGATAATGCGAGAAAGTTGAGGTTGGCTGAGGCCGACATGAAGAGCGGCCGCAGAGAGATTCTTAAAATGAATGGCCTTGGTTAGAACACTCAATTCATAATACAGGTGCTGCATGATCTCTCCGCTTTAGGGTTTCCGAATATAGTTTAGAAACGCAATCATACCTAAGACAATGGCCAGTAAATAGCCGATAAAACTCATGGTCGGCATACCGGCGATGTGATTCTCGGTGTTGTGAACAAAAATAAATGAAGAACTTAAAATCAAAGCCGCAATGATCACTCCCAAGAATAGCAGATTGGAAGAACTTTCGACCGATCTCTTAAGCTCTTTGATTTCGCCTACTTTAAGTCGGAAGGCGTGATCAGGGCTGTTAATTTTACGCAGAAAGAAGTTCAGCTGTCGGGGAAGAGCATTCAAGAAAAGTTTTGATTCCCGCGCCATCTGAGTCATGTCGTTCATAACTCGCTGAGGACCGTATTGGGTTTTTGCCAGTTCCCCGGCAAATTCCAAGGAGTAATGGAGGAAGTCGAAGTCCTTGTGAATTTTTCGTCCCATGCCTTCAATCGAGACAATGGATTTAAAGAACAACATAAGGTCCGTGGGAACTTGCAAGTGGTGACGAGCTGCAATTCCCGATGACTTCATTAGGATCTTTCCTAGGTTGACGTTTTTCAGGGTCAACCCAAAGTAAGGAGCAATGAGTTCGCGCAGATCTTTAGCGAAAAGATCGACATTCACGCGATCTGTGAAGGGTGCCAAGTCTACGTATTCGTAGGCCAGGCGCTCGTAATCTTCCTTGGAAAGAGCCAAAAGCATATTTGCAATAGAGGCCTGAGTTCGTGCGTTCAGACGTCCTACCACACCAAAATCAATCAAGCCGATGTGATTTTGAGGCAAAACAAAAAAGTTCCCGGCGTGAAGATCGCCATGGAAAAGCCCGTCTTCGAAAACCATTTTAAGATAAGCGCGAAGACCCAAACGAATCACCTCATTGGGATCGCAGCCGTCTTGAGTCAGAGCCCCTTCTTGACTGAGGGGGATCCCGGGAAGGGCTTCCATAACAAGAACTCGCTCGGTCGTATAGTCAAAATAGACTTTTGGTATTTTGATGTTCTCGTGACCAGCGAAATTTTGTTGGAAGCGCCGGATGTTATTAGCCTCGACAACAAAATTGGTTTCAAACTCGAGAGTTCTGAAATACTCATCAACGATCCCCACGGGATTGTAGGGGCGTGTTTCGGGCACATAGGTAATTAGAAGATCAGCAAGCAGATAAAGTACATTCAGATCATCATTGATCGTTTGGATAATGCCAGGACGCTGAACCTTCACCACGACGTTTTCGCCGGTGTTGAGGCGCGCTTTGTGGACTTGAGCGATACTGGCAGAGCCCAAAGGCTCTGGATCTATGCTTTCAAATTTTTGATAAAGTGTATTGCCGAATTCCTCTTTAAGAACAGTCTCAACAGTCGAAAAAGGCAGGGGCTGAACTCGGTCGTGCAGCTTTTCGAATTCATTAACGTATTCTTCGGGAACCAAGTCGGGACGGGTGGCTAAAAGCTGTCCCAACTTTACAAAGGTGGGACCCAGTTCTTCAAAACTGATCCGCATGCGCTCTGGCATCGAAAGTTTTTCGATGTCAGAGGTGGTATTGAGTCTTTCAATGATGAACTTACCGAGCTTTACCTTTTCCGCGACCTGATGAAAGCCGTGTTTTGCGAAGACCCCGACGATCGTTCTCAGTCTTGCCGCGTTTTTTAGAGTCTTTCCGATCTGGCTTCCGGTCTTTAAGGCTGTCACTATTCTTCTCCGAATAGTCGTCATTATCTCGGAGTTTAGACTGTTCGGCAAACATCAATTTTTTACTGAGTTTGGGCTTGTCTTTAGCAGAGGTCTCGCCGTTGGCTTTGCGATACTCTGCTGGACCAAGGATCATCTCGAGTAAAGTCTTGTCGGGACCTGAGCGCTCATCATCGTGCGGTTGGGGGCGGAGGTTGGCTTGCTTTTCGATCTTTTGGATCTTTTGCGCCTGACCTTCTTTGTCCTGCCTTGAGTCTCTAAAAAACTTCGACTTTTGATTTTTATCTTTCTTAAAGTCTTTGTTTTTTTCTGACGGAGGACCTTTTTTAAACTCTTTACGGGACTCTTCTTTGCCACCCTTTTCAAAACGACGAGAACCTTTGTCGAATTTTTCTTCCCGTGGGGGTTTGCCTTTGCCGTGCAATTTTTTGAGGAACCGTTCGGCTGAAACTTCAGCAGAGGTCTTTTCTTCAGCCTCCTCGGTCGCCTCAACGCCTGCCACGATAAAATTGATCTGTCCAAGTTCTGGGTCTGCGGCCGCGACTTGAATACGAATGTTGTCGCCGATGCTATAGGCAAAGCCCGATCGCTTCGCGACCAGGCGCAGATGTTCTTCATCAAACTCAAAGCGGTCGCCACCCAAATCATCCAGGCGGACCAATCCGTCGATGTCATATTCTCTTAAAAGAACAAAGACACCGAATTTCGCCACAGAGCTGATCATGCCGTCAAACTCTTGGCCGACGAACTTCTCCATGAAACGCGCTTTTTTGATGGATTGCACTTGGCGTTCGGCTTTGACGGATCGCTGTTCGGCCGCAGACAAAATAGTTCCTGCGGAAGCAAGATCGTCTTCACTCATCAAACGGTATTGAGAGTTTGGCATAACCTGGTTTTTTAATAAACGATGCACGATAAGATCGGGATAACGACGAATGGGGGAGGTGAAGTGAGTATAAAACTCAAAACCCAAACCAAAGTGGCCGACATTATTCATGCTGTATTTCGCCTGGCTCATGGATCGCAAAGTCAGAATATTTAGAATCTGAGCTTCGGGGCGATTTTCAAACTCCTCCAAAGCTTTGGTAAGTCGCTTTTGCAGCTTCCCTTGGTTGAGCTTGGTTTTTCCGCCAAAGTTTTCCAGATATTTTTCAAGAAGACGGATGGCTTGTTCATTGGGGGGCTCATGAATACGGTAAAGAGCCGGGATATTTCGACTGGAAAGAAATTTTGCTACACCCACGTTGGCTGCCAACATCATTTCCTCAATCAAGCGGTGAGAGAACAGACGTTCGGACCGCTGGATATCAATAGGAACTCCGGCGCCATCAATGACAAGTTCTGTTTCGGGAATTTCTAGATCTAAAGAGCCTTCTTTGAATCTCTTCGCCATCAGGATTTTAGCCAGATCAGAAAGTCTTAGAATGTGTTCTTTGACGTGATTTAACTTTTCAACCTCGTTGCCGTCGATGATTTCCTGGGCCTCACCGTAAGTGACACGGGCTTTGCTTTCCATCACCGCCTCATAAAAGTCAGAGCTCTTCATCTCACCGGTGAAATCAAAAAGCATTTCGGCAACTAGACAAAGACGAGGAACGTGAGGGTTCAAAGAACAAAGGCCGTTACTGAGAACCTCGGGAAGCATTGGGACGACATAATTCGGGAAGTAAACGGAGGTTCCTCTTTCATAGGCGTCCTTATTGATGGCACTTCCGATACGGACGTAATGACTGACATCCGCAATGGCGACATACAATAAGAAGCCTTCATTGGTGGTTTCCACGTAGACGGCGTCGTCGAAGTCTTTGGCGGTGGCGCCGTCAATCGTGATCAGGCTCTTGTCGCGAAGATCTCGGCGACCTTTGAAGTCCTTTTCATCAGGTACTTCATTAAAGTGTTTCGCTTCTTCGAGGGTTTCTTTTGAAAACTCTAAGGGAATGTTGTTAGAGCGAATGACTCTTTTAATGTCCGTCAAAGGATCGAGGGCGTTGCCGATGATTTCGGTGACTTTTCCGGTGAACGACTTTCCTTCTTCGGGATAAGTCAAAATCTCGGCTGCCACCAACTCTTTGTCTTTTGCATTCAAAGAGTCTTCCATTTTGATTTTTAAGTCTTGGCCCCAGCCCTTGCCTTCGTCGCGAATGGCTCCGGTGCGTTCATTCATTTTATAGAAGCGTCCCACGACAGTTTTGGTTCCGCGAGAAAGAACGCGAAGGATTTCACCGCGAAAGCGTTCACCGCCTTTTTCTGGAAAGACTTCTATGGCCACCTTGTCATTAGTCATAATTCCTTCCATCGAGTGGCGAGGAATATAAACGTCAGCGTGGTCGATATCGTCGGGGATAAAAAAACCGAATCCGTCGGGGTGTCTTTTGATGGTGCCGTTGAGGACTTTTTTCTTTTGCATTTTCAGGCTGTGCTTCCTTTTATCTGAGATTAGCACAACTTAGGAAGTGTAAAAGAATATTCTTTCGTTCTGAGGGTCTTGGTGCACGGCAGGCTTCATGGGTAATGAAGCCCGCCAAGATAGTGCTAGAAGCTGGCAAGAGCTCCCAAGGTAAAGAGACTGGCCTCTTTTTTGGTAACTAGACCGTCGGTATCAAAGAACACCTCTTTATCGGCCTGATCCAGGCGATATTCGAAGTAAAGCTTGAAGTTGTCATTCAATACGAACTTGTCAGTGATGGTAACAGAGTTCACATTTTCAGCGGCGCCATAGCCAATTTCGTTGGCACCACGAACCATTTCATATCGGACTGCAAAATTGTGCATACCAATACCATAAGTGACAATGGCGCTGGTCGAATCTGTCCACTGAGTGTGGGAGCCATCGGTCTTCTTTGTATAAGAGTCATAAGTTACCGCTAAAGCCAGATTATCCATGAACTTGTAAGACATCCATACGCTTGAAGAGGATTTATCTACGGTGCTGGTTGCGGGAGCCGCCGCCGCATCCGTTCCAAGAAGATAGCCCGTAAACCAAGAAAAGCCACCAAGGATGCCGGTCGCTGAAAGCTCAGTTGTTTTGGTTGGCGTGTAGTCCTCGCCGAAAACGCTATAGGTCGTCTGATTATATGTAGACACGGTCGTTGTGAGCCAATCCCCGGCAACATATTTTGCACGCAAACCTTCGCCATACCCAGGAACAATGCTTTGATAGGCGATGGTGTTACCGTAGGTGGCATTTTCTGACTTTAAGAGGGATTCATAACCCATGGTCGTCAGAAATCTTCCGAATCCTACTTGAAGTTGAGGCGTCGCTTTGTAAAAGACCTCCACTTGATCAAGAGTTCCAAGGTTGGCCTTATTATTAGTAGTTCCATCTTTTGAATATTGAGTGGGGACATAAACTAAGCGTCCCAAGAAGGAAATCTGATCAGTCTCTTTCTTTAAAAGAGCCTGGGCTTGATTGAGGCGATAGGTTTCATTGGTGGCATCACCAGTGTAGGGAATGGTTTTGCTTTTGGTGGACAAGAAGTTGTAGTCAAAGCCAACTTCCCCGTTGACTGTAATTCCGGCAATATCGGCCGCATATGCGATGCTGGACCCCATCAGTAGATTAACTATGAGGATTTTCAAAATATTCACGCGATCTCCTTTTATATAAGACTTGAAGCCTTTAATTTGGATAAGAGTATGGCTCTTGCTTTTGTTCTGTAACGTAAAAAAGGAGTAAAACTAGACCATGATCTAGTGCGCTAACTCTATTATGAAGTTTTGCGTCAATGGTCAGAAGACGTCCACAAAATGGACCAAGAGATGGTCGCTAATTCGCCTCACTCAAGATAAATCGTAGGCAAATTGGGTGTTGGTGTTGTTGTCTTAAAATTCGCTGTAGGAGCGGATTTCAAGGCAATGAAGGGTGAGTAAAAATTAGCGAAAGAACAAACGGGTGTCGGCAGTGGAGACTGTGCTCTGGAAGCAACAGAGTGAAAAAGATCTGATGAAATTTTAGGCGATGCAAAGGGGGCCAAAAATTTTTGTTGTTGATCTTGGCCTAGGTCCTCATTAGCATTTTTTATGTACAGAATTAGAAAAATTTAAAAGTTAAGGATTTTAGACTTTTAAACAAATACGCAAACGAAAGGATGCAACAATGAAAAAACTTTTAGTAGTAGCAGCTTTGACTATGGCAGCAGCTCCTGCAATGGCGTCTAAGGCACGTGTAAGTGCTTTGGCGAACTCACGTCAATTGGTAGACGTACAATACACATTCGAGAGACCATACCTTCTTCACTCTGTTGGTGAGTTGGTAACTGTTGAGTGGGGTAAAGGTGGTGACGGTGTTACTCCTCACGCAGAAGGTGGTTTGGTTAAGAAGCACGGTGAGTCTGTTTACGGTATCTACTTCGGTCGTAAATCTACTGACTTCAGCGGTGCAGTTGCTAAGGCAAATGACCCTGCAGGTCTTGGCTTCTCTGTTCTAGAAGAGCAAAACCCAATGAATCTTTTCTACGGCATGAAGTCTGGTGACCTTTCTTGGGGCGCGACTTTGAAGTACAGCAACGGTAAAAACGATGCTAAGAAGCAAAAAGCGACTTCTATGGGAATCGCGGCTGGTGTGACTAACGGAACTTGGGAAGCTGAGTTGGTGTTGGGTCTTGCTGGTAAAACTGAAGAAGAAATTGCTGGTGTAACTCACACAGTTGAAAGCAAAGGTAACACTAAGCTTGGTTTTGGTTACAACTTGTCTGATGCTATGCACGTTTATGCTGACTACAAGATGTCTAAAATCGAAGGTGACACTTCTGCAGCCGCTGGCGTTGAAGCAACTATTGAGAAAACTGTCTTGAATGTTGGTTTCATCAACACAGTAGCTAAAAACGACGATGCAAACGTATTCTACGGTATCGCTTACAGCATGGATACTGTTAAGGATTCATCTGAGACTACAACTCTTCCTGTATGGGTTGGTATCGAAGCTAATGCGACTTCTTGGATGGTTATGCGCGGATCTATCAAGCAAAACGTTCTTTTGAATACAACTAAAGACAAAACTCCTGGCGGAGCTGGCGACACAACAGATCTTGATTCTGTAGTTGCTGCTGCTGGTGTTGGTATCAAGTTGAACAAAGGTATGCTTGATGCTACTTTCACTCAAGCGGGTGCAGGTACTATCAACTCTGACCAATTGTTGTCTAACGTATCTTACACTTACAACTTCTAATTTGAAGGCGTAATGTAGAACGCTAAAAGCCCAGGTAACCCCTGGGCTTTTTTATTTTCTGGATCTCGACTAGACCTAAACTTCATTCATTTTGTCTCTTTCTTGGATTAATTTTGATTTTGATCAATAACAGACTTCATCATGAAGGGATGTAGAATGACAAAATCAATTGTTAAGGTATTTGCTGTATGTTCAGCGACGATTTCTTTGGTTGCCTGTTCTTCAGGTGGCGGCGGTAGTAGCGCGAGTGGCGGATCTTCTGCGAATACATTGACTCCAGCTGTGACGGGGCCTGTTTCGGGTGCGGGACTTCTTTCCTTGGGTGTGAAGCCGATGAGTGCAGGGATTTCCATTAAAGGCGGAACTTGGCCGACAGGAGGTTCAGCCAGCAGCTACGGGGAGCAATTTTTTTCTGCCGTCACGGGTTTTTATATTGCAGGTGCAGCGGCTGATTTATTTTCATGCTATGCAAAGGCTTTAAGTAATAATGCGACGACGGTTTCAGGTTTTGATGATGGATCTGACCACTATGCTTTAGGTTTCGATGATATTTCTCGCTATAAATTCAAAGTGACCAAAGGGGCCGATGGCAGCGTCAGCACCTTGACTGCGACTGTCTGTGAAAATAGCACTACGCCGACTCTGACCTTGTCTTATGATGGTGCGACAAACACCACGAAAGTGCGCTTCGGTTCGTATGTGGACGCGATCATTACTGGAACTTATTCAGGTGGTGCTTGGCTTAATAAGACCGTGAACTTTACGGTGGGAAGCTCAACCATTAGAATGACTCAAGCCAGTTCGGCAATAGACATCTTGGGTTTCAGTGGGATAGGCATGTTGCCGACAGCCGATTTCTACGGAAAGACAACAATTTCAGGAACAAGCTACTCAACTTATAAGATGGGTGAAGGGTCTATGACAAATGGGACAGCGACCGCATCATGGGGGGCTGATGGGCTTAATGCTTCTAGCAGTGCCCATCAAGCTGCCGTTGATGCCTACGATCTGAACTACACTCCTTCGGCAGATACGGGTTTGACTCATTGGAATTGCACTGACGGTTGGGATCCTGTTTACCTAGCGAATGCAAGCAACGCTTTCAAAATGGAAGCCCTGGCTTGCGAAACATCTTTTGCTAAATAAAGATAAGACATCAAAAAAGAAAGAACCCAGGTGCGATTGTATCTGGGTTTTTTTGTACTTCTAAAAAGGAAAACCCAGGTCCTTGGGGGAAGGGTGCCTGGGTTTAGGGGGCTTAGTTAAATTCTTTTCGCGAATTAGCGTGTGCCAGTCTGAGAAGAAGCAGTACCAGCTTTAGCTACTTGAGTTTTAACAACTGAAGGGTTTGTGTTTGCGAAAAGACCGCTATTACCTTTGTG